>DASVDB010000051.1 GCA_036381315.1 Bacilli bacterium
TATGTGGTTTATTTCCGCTTTGAACAATCCGAGATTTTCCAACCGAATCGTTAATCCGGCCGCGGCCTGATGCCCGCCGTAATGGTCCAGCAGTTCGCCGCAGCGCGCCAATGCGTGCACGATGTCAAAACCCGCGACGGAACGCGCGGAGCCTTTGGCAAGCCCCGCGGCGGCATCCATAACCAATACGATTGCCGGCTTATGATACTTCTCGGCGATTTTGGCCGCGACGATTCCGACAACTCCGACATTCCAGCCGTCGCTTGCCACGATCAGGACATGTTGCGTGGAAATTTCCGTTTCTTTTAATTGCGCAAGCGCTTCCTCCGTAATCGCTTCGACTGTTTCCTGGCGATATCTGTTTAGGCGATCCAGTTCGCGCGCAAATTGTTCCGCCGTTTGTTCGTTGTCCGCCGTTAACAGCTTGACCGCCGGAATGGCGCTGTCCATGCGTCCTCCCGCGTTGATTCTGGGCGATAAGGCATAAGCAATTTGCAAAGAGGTGATGTTCGCGGGATGGATGCCCGCGATCGCAAGCAATGCCCGAATGCCGGGAGAGCAATCCGTGCGCATCGCTTTGATCCCCTTTTTAACGATCAAGCGGTTTTCATTAAGCAGCGGCATCAAATCAGCGACTGTGCCGATCGCCGCAAGTTCATAATATGTATCAGGAACCGTTTCCAGGAGCGCCTGCGCCAACTTCAAGGCAACGCCGACCCCGGCAAGCTGCTTGAACGGATAACGGTCGCCCGGCTTTTTGGGGTTGATCAATGCATAGGCATCCGGCAAAACATCCGGCGGTTCGTGATGATCCGTGACAATGACTTCGATGCCTAACCGGGCGGCGTAATCAATTTCCGCGACCGCGCTGATGCCGGTATCCACCGTAACGATTAACGTTACTCCCGCTTTTTGGGCCGTCTCGAGCGCTTGCATATTCAGCCCGTATCCTTCTTTATTGCGGTTCGGTATATAATAATCGAAATTCGCCGCCAGCCGTTCGAACAAGCGAATCATTAGCGCCGTACTGCTGACGCCGTCGGCATCATAATCCCCATATACCCAAACTTTTTCCCGCGATTCCATGGCCCGCCTGATTCTTTGCACTGCTTTCCCCATGCCATCAAGCAAAAAAGGATCATAAACCTGATCCTCATCCGCAAATAAAAAATGTTTGGCTTCAGCCGCATCGGTGAAGCCTCTCGCAGCAAGCAGTCTGGCGGTCAAGAGGGGAATTCCGAGCTCGGATGCGAGCTTTTCCCCAATTTCCCGCTTTGTCTCGCGAACGACCATATTGATATTGTTCCGAAGCACAGTTTTCCTCCCGCGGTACATTAATGCAGTATTGTCGGCTGGTCATCATGCCATGTGTCGAACGGGGTCTTATACGGGTAGCCCGTATCGTACGGATTGATATGCACAAACACATCAGATATGCGATGAAATCGCGACATCAAATGATGCTTGACCAATTTCGCGATATCGTTTGCTTCCGAGACGGTAATGCGCGGATTGACGCTGATTTTGACATCCACGATGATAAATCCGCCGTGTTCGCAAGCGTGCAATTCATCCACCCGAATGACGCCGGGGGTATTGGCCGCGGCTTCCCGCAATTCCCCGGAATCTTCCGAACGCAAAACATGATCCAAAGTTTGCTGAATGGATTCGGTTACAAGCCGATAGCCGCTGCGGAAAATCAACAGCGAAATAAACACGCCTGCAGCCGGATCCAGTATATACATCCACGGCGCGTCCAGCCATTGGCCTAACAGCGCTCCGCTGATGCCGACAAGCGCCGCCAACGAAGCGTAAACATCGGCGCGATGTTCCATGGCCAAAAGCCGATAACGGTTGGGCGCCAGTTTGCCAAATCGGTATTTGTACTGATACGTTGCTTCTTTCAGCGCTATTGCCACAATGATAACGGTTAACGCAAAGCCTTGCGGCGGACTTGTGATTCCGGTTGCCATCGCCTTGGCTGAATGGATGGCGATCTCGGCGCCGGAAATCATCATAAGCACGGATACCAAAATGGCCGACACCGTTTCGGCTTTTCCGCGATTCAGCGTCCATTCTTTGTGCGAATGCGCATGCGCATCTTTCTTTTCCAACCATACTGCCAACGAGCAAACGGCATCAGCGGCAGAATGCGCCGCGTCTGCCAATAGAGCTCTGCTTCCCGACCCTAACCCCGCTACTCCTTTAAAAACTGCCAGCCCCAAATTCCCGACAATACCGACCCATATCCCCCATTGTATCTTCGCCAGTCGATGGTTTGTCAAAGGCTACACTCCTTAAGGAATTACGATTTTGCGGAAACGGCGCGTTTTCTGGCTTCCAAACTGCCGAGCTTTAGCGAAGCCCAAATCGGGCTGGCGATAAAAATAGACGAATAAGCGCCGCTCACAAGGCCGACGATCATAGCGAGCGAGAACAGGCGAATCGCGGGGCTGCCGAATGCAAACAGGCAAATTGCCGCAACGAGAACCGTAATGACGGTATTGATGGAACGCGTCATCGTCTGCCGTACACTCTTGTTGACTACTTCGGCGATGTCTCTGTACGATTTCAATTTGGCAAAACGCAAGTTTTCGCGGACGCGGTCATAAATGACGATCGTATCGTTAATCGAGTAGCCGATAATCGTCAAAACCGCGGCGATAAACGGCAAATTCACTTCCAAATGAAAGATGGAGAAAAAGCTTATGACGATAAACGCATCGTGGATCAACGCGATAATTCCGCCCAGCGCAAAGCGCCACTCAAAACGGATAATGATATAGGCAAAGATCAGCCCGCATGCCAATAATACGGCATAAATTGCGTTTCGCGCCAATTCCCGGGCCATCTCCACATCAACTGTGCTCTCTTCATATGTGACCTGATCGCCGAACTTCTCCTTAAACTTGGCAATGACCGCTTGCGTTTCGGTATCTTTCAGCACGCGGTCAAAGCGCGCCGTCACGCGCTCGTTATTGCCGCCCATGGTCAAAACCGACGCGGTCACGCCGGCCTCTTTAAGTAAACTCTCGGCCTGTTGTTTGTCAAACGCTTTGCCTGTTGTGATATCCAATGTCGTGCCGGATTTGAAATCGACGCCGTAGTTCAAATTAAACACCAAAAGCGAAATAATCCCCAGCACGGTAATGACGATGGAAATCGTAAAAAATGTTTTGCGATGCTTCATAAAATCAAATTTTTTTATTTTTTCATAGCTCACTGATTTCCGCCTCCTTGACGCCGTAATATCCGAACTTGCTGGCAATATTGGAACGCACGAACAGATTCAATAAGAATCGGGACAAGAAGACGTTAGTCGCAATACTCAGGACAATGCTCAAAATCAACGTGATGGCAAACCCTTTAATGGCGCCGGTGCCAATAAGCAAAAGTGCGATGCCGGCGAAAATCGTCGTCAAATTGGCGTCCATGATCGTCCGAAACGATTGACGCGAGCCCGCGACAAGCGAAGAATTGAGCGTTTTGCCGCTCCGTATCTCTTCTTTGATGCGCTCGTAGGTGATAATGTTCGCGTCCACCGCCATCCCGATACCGAGCACAAAAGCCGCGATACCCGGCAGCGTCAACGTGGCGTTCATCAAATAAAATACCAGGAGCAGCGCCCAGGTGTAAATGATGAGCGTTATGCATGCGATAACCCCGGGAATACGGTAAAACAGCAGCATAAACAGCAAAATCAGGACAGAGCCCAACAGGCCCGCTTCAACTGTTTTTTGCAGCGACAATTGTCCCAGCGTAGCGCCGACGCTCTGGATATATTTCTCGGTCAGTTTGACCGGCAGCGCCCCCAGGTTGATCGTATCGGCAAGATTCTTCGCTTCTTTATAGGTGAAATTCCCCTCGATCATAACGTCCGTGCTGTTAATCGGACCGTTATTCACAGCCGGATTCGATACCAGCTCATCGTCCAAATAGATGCCGAGCGTATTGTTGGGCGGACCTTTGTCCCAGGCGCGTTTTGTCACTTCATAAAATTTTTGCTTGTCCCGCAATTTTATCGTTACGTACGGCTGATTCGCCTGGTTGTATTCAACCTTGGCTCCGCCTTCAACGAAATCTTTACCGGTCAGTTCTACTTTCCCGTCGGATGAACGAATCTGCAGCACCGCGGGCTTTTTCAAGATTTCGCGGACGGTTTCGGGATCCGTTACACCGGCAATCCGCACGCGAATGCGATTTTTTCCCTCCGGGGTAATTTCCGGCTCCTCTACGCCGGATTGGTTTACCCTGTGCTCAATATTTCTGGCTGCCTGGCGCAGTACGTCCTTGGTAATGGTCTGTCCTGGCTCAATCGGTTCGGCATTGTACAAAATCTCAAACCCGCCTTTTAAATCCAGCCCCAAACGCAAATTTTTGACCAGATCCGGGGTAGTAAAGCCGATAACGCCAAAGGATACGACGACCACAAGCAAAAATGCCAAGAGTCTTTTTACGTCCATCCTGCCTTTCTCCCTTCCATACTCAATATTCCCATTATACCCACGGCAAAAATCCGAGTCAATTTGACAGAACCGGCAGCAACCAG
Organism: Bacilli bacterium; assembly: GCA_036381315.1. Lineage (NCBI taxonomy): Bacteria > Bacillati > Bacillota > Bacilli > Bacilli bacterium. The sequence continues at coordinate 4,550 of DASVDB010000051.1, forward strand.
CAACAAACCGGCAGCAAACCGACAGCAAAAAGCCGCCTCCCTGGGCGGCGAACAAAATTCAGAGGGGCAATCCTTTATATGCGTTCAATGTCATCCTGTTCATAAAGTGGGTAACTTTTAAGGCCAATATGTCGTTCACCAACCGGTGCAGCGGCGGAAAACCGTCCTTGTAGTCCGCGTTGACGCAATCCCAAATATCTTTGCCGGTAATATTTTCATACCCTAAGAGCGCAAATTCTTCCGCTTTCGAATGGCATAATTGTTCCACCATTTTCGTTAAATCGTCATCATTTATTTCCATCTGCATGGAATCCCCCATCGATAATCCCCCCGGCGTTTGCAATAATCCGTTTCAAGTTAATATGATTCGCTTCCGTGACGAAAAATCCTGCCGGAAGCCAAAACATGTCCGTAAAGAAAGGCATGATTCCGCCTTCGCGGCGCATATCCATATAGAGATGCAGGGATTGTCCGAAGAAAAGGAAGAGGATGCAATTGGGCAAACAAAGTTTCATCCAGGGCACGCTTATCCTTCTCGCTGCGGGAATCATCAATCGCCTCCTCGGATTTGTGCCGAGAATCATTCTTCCAAGACTGATCGGATCCGAGGGCGTTGGGCTTTATCAAATGGGCTATCCGCTCATGATTGTGATTTTGACCGTCATTGCCGGCGGCATTCCGCTTGCCGTCGCCAAACTGGTGGCCGAAGCGGAGTCGCGCGGCAACGAAACGGAAATCCGCGCGGTTTTGCGTACGGCGCTCCTTTTGTCAGTCGGCGCCGGCGCCATTTTTACGATATTATGCCTGCTTGGCGCCGGGTGGATCGCGGCAACGCTGTTTACCGACGAGCGGGTCGTTTACACGTTTCTTGCGATGTGCCCGATCATCCTGTTTGTCGGCGTCTCGTCTGTTTTGCGCGGCTATTTTCAAGGCAGGCAAAATATGATCCCGACCGCCGCTTCCTCCATCGCGGAGACGCTCGTGCGCATTGTTGCCGTGCTTATGATCGCCTATGTGCTTTTGCCGTACGGCATCCAATACGCGGCGGCCGGGGCGATGGCGGGCGTCACGCTCGGCGAGTTATGCGGCATGTTGGTGATTTACGCGCAATACCGGAAATATAAGCGTGCGCTCGCGCAACCACAAATCGCCAATTTCCGCAACAGCCGCGGCAACATATTGCCGCGCTTGCTTTCGCTCAGTATTCCCGTTACCGGCAGCAAACTGGTCGGGTCCGGGTCCTATTTTCTCGAGTCGATATGGATCGTGCAAGCGCTGGCCGCAGCGGGCATTGCCACCGCAACCGCCACTTCCCAGTATGGCGCGCTGCAGGGCATGGTAATTCCGATTTTGCTTTTGCCTAACGCGCTTACTTACTCGCTTTCCGTTTCGCTTGTGCCGTCGCTTTCGGAAGCGGCCGCGCGAAATGACCGGGCAACCATCAACCGGCGCTTGCAGCAATCGATCCGCCTTGCGCTGGTCAGCGGCGCGCCTTTTGCCGTGGTCATGTTCGTTCTGGCCAACCCGTTATGCCGGGCTTTGTATAACGACGCGCAGGTTGGCGACATGCTGAAAATGATGGCGCCGATCGCGCTGTTCATCTACTTCCAGGGCCCTTTGCAAGCCGCGCTGCAAGCGCTCGACCGCCCCGGTGCGGCGTTGTTCAACACATTCATCGGCGCCTGCGTAAAGCTTACGCTCATTTCCTTGCTCGCCAGCAATCCGGCATTCGGCATCATCGGGGCGATCATCGCCATCAATGCCAACATCGTGCTGGTAACTTTGCTGCATTGGCGCAGCATAGCCAAATTGTTGAAAATATCTTTAAACATCGCGGAGTTTGCGAAAGTTGGCTTTGTGATGTTTGCCATGGGGGTAGTTTGCGGAGCCGTCATGCATGCGGTGTGGACGGAAAATGAGCATGCCCGACTATTTGCCTCTGTAGGTTGCGGGATGTTTGCATATTTGTGGTTGATCGCACGATGCAAACTGATCGGCAAAGAGGATGTGCGGCGAATCCCGCTGATCGGGAAGTGGGCCGTTAAATTTACCCGCTAATGGTTCAACAATGTAAAAAAGCGCCCGCGATAATCGATGGTCGCCATGTAAACGGTGCGAATATCTTTGATGCCTCTTACTTGCAGCTGATTTTTCAGCCAAAATCTGGTTTGCCCGATTTCGCGGAGCTCGGCTTCCCGAACTTCTCCGTGCAGGATAAGCGGCAGCGGCAAGCGCACCAGACGAAATCCGGCAACAGGCGGTTTGCCCATTACGTTTTGTTCCGCTTCAGGAACAGACGCATAACCTAGAACGAGCATGACGAAAACGACGGCCCATGCATTCATTGCTCTGCCTCCTTCAAGCGATGGGGGAAGTAAGATCCGCCGGGCTTTAAGAGTAGTGTAGCCGGCCGCCTTGATCGGCATGCGGCCAGCTCAGGCATGATTTGCTGGCAGCTACTGCAGCAATTTCCGTCAAAGCAGGAACAACAGGATATACACGGTCGAGATCACCAGCGACACGAGCGTTATCGGCCCGCCTATTTTCAGATAATCGAGATAACTGAACCCTTTGCCCTCCCGCGCCGCCATTCCGGCGACGATCACATTTGCCGAAGCGCCGATCAGC
>DASVDB010000052.1 GCA_036381315.1 Bacilli bacterium
TTTGTAATAAATTGGATGAGATCTCTACTATACTAAATTCGATAGATACTAATACGATGTGAGATTATAAATATTGTTTAGAACCATTTTTACAAAATCACGTAAACTAATCGAACAATTTTCAACCGTTAAACAATCATGCTGAACCTTTTAAAAATGAAAACCCAGTTTGACCAAGACGCGTTCTAACGGAACGGTTGAAGGAGCGAGCCCGTCTATTGGATGACATTAAAACTGGTATACAGTGTGGCACCGCCCCGTACACCATCAGAGATATTTCTTATTCAGAGTCAGAAAAGGCAAAAACCCAATAACCACAAGTTTTTTAAACCACCACAATTACCGAAAACGCAGAAAAGACACCTAACGCGGTGTCTTTTCTGATGGTATTGGTGGAGGCGAGGGGAGTCGAACCCCTGTCCGAAGACAACGCCACACAAGTTTCTACGGGTGTAGCAACGGATTTGATGTCACCCGGATGGTCGCCCCGTCACCGGCTACCATCAAGGTCAGCCTGATTGTCTTCTTCCGTCAGCCCCAGGCGGAGGCCAAGCGGCGTAGCCCACTAAAGTTGAGCCCCTATCCCGCCACATGGGCGATGGAGGGCAGGAGCCTGGAGGCTGTTATTAGGCAGCCAGAGCCAGAGAAGGTTGTTGTTGTTTGCCGTTTAAATTTGGCTTTCGCGTTGTTAAAGCGTGCGCGACCCCGCTACCCGCTGCTCATGCTCGAACTGTCCCCGTCGAATCCAAAAACGCCCCCGTATCGGATATTTCGCCGCGCTAAGTGCGGCTACCATTATTATAACACGGCAAACCGATCAGCCGCCCGAAATTCTGCTGGAAGATCGGGCACAAACCTGACTACCGCGGCATTTTCTGCCGTTCGCGCAGCGCCCGCTGGATGTCGCGCGCGGCGTCGCGTTTGGCTTCCGCTTCGCGCTTGTCATACAGCTTTTTCCCGCGCCCCAGGCCGATCAACAGTTTGGCGTAGCCGTTTTTGACATATACCTTGAGCGGCACAAGCGTATAGCCTTCCTGCTTCGATTTCCCCAGCAGCTTGTTGATTTCAGCTTTGTGCAGCAAGAGCTTGCGCGCCCGCGTCGGATCGGACGGATTGAAGCGGTTGCCCTGCTCAAACGGGCTGATGTGCATGTTGTGAATGAACGCTTCCCCGTTACGGATGGTGGCAAAGCTGTCGTTGATGTTCGCTTTGCCGCCGCGCAGCGATTTGATCTCCGTGCCGGTCAGCACAAGCCCCGCTTCATACGTATCCTCGATAAAATAATCGTGCGCCGCTTTGCGGTTTTGCGCGAGCGGTTTGTCGTCATTCTTTTTGCCCATTTTCCCGCCTCCTCCCGCCGGTGCTGTGTGCGGTAATCAGCGTTCAGTATAGCAGGGCGACCAATATAAATCAAGGCGAATCTGTATAAAAAAATCCGTCATCACTGCCACCGCCGCCGCAGTTTATCGCCTCTTCCGCGCCTTGCCGCGTTTCGCCTTGCCTTTTGCCTCCGCATGGCGCCTCTTTTTCGCGATCACACCGCCGGTAGCAACTCCGCCTTTGCCGCGCCCATGTCGCTTGCCACGCCTTTTTTCCGCCCGAAGCTCGCCGTCATGCTCCGCCCATACAGGCCGTGAAGCCGCATCCTGCTTGCGCGGTTTGCTTTCAACCATCTGAAAGTCGATCGTATGCTCGTCGACATTGACGTTTGCCACGCGCACCTTCACTTCGTCGCCGATCCGGTACACCTTCGACGTCCGCTCGCCGACCAACGCATGATGCGCCTCGTGGTAATGGTAGTAGTCATCGGTCATGCCGCTTAACCGGATCAACCCTTCCACCGTGTTGTGCAGCTCCACGAAAATGCCAAAATTCGTCACACCGCTGATGATGCCCTCGAATTCCTCCCCAACCTTGTCCAGCATGAACTCCGCCTTCTTGAGATCAGCCGTTTCCCGTTCGGCGTCGACCGCGATGCGCTCCCGCTCCGACGACTGCCTGGCGAAATCCTCCATTTTCTCCGCCAAAATGTCATGCCGTTCCGCCGCAAGACCTCCGTTCTCGATGACTTCGCGGATAATCCGATGGATGACAAGATCGGGGTAGCGCCGAATCGGCGAGGTAAAATGCGTGTAAAACTCCGTCGCCAAACCGAAGTGCCCCAAGCTCTGCGCGGCGTATTTCGCCTGCTTCATCGAGCGCAACATGACCGTGCTGATGACCGTCTCTTCCTTCGTGCCCTTGATTTGCTCCAACAGCGTCTGCAGCGCGTGCGGGTGAATATGGTTGCCGCGCCCTTTTACCGCGTAGCCGAAGTTCGCGATAAATTCCAGAAAGTGCATCAGCCGGTCGCCGTCCGGCTCCTCGTGAATCCGGAACAAAAACGGCACCTTCAACCAATGGAAATGTTCGGCTACCGTCTCGTTCGCCGCGAGCATAAATTCCTCGATGATTTGTTCGGCAATGCTGCGCTCCCGCCTGACAACATCCGTCGGCTTGCCGTTCTCGTCAACGATCACCTTCGACTCGGCCAAGTCGAAATCGATTGCCCCCCGCTTCATCCGTGCCGCGCGCAGCCGCAAGGCAAGCTTTTCCATCAAGCGAAAATCATCAACCAGGTGGCTATAGCGCGCAATCACCTCTTCATCTTCATCGACCAAAATTTTGCGCACGTTCGTATACGTCATCCGCTCCGCCGTCTTGATCACGCTGGGAAAAATGTCATGGCTAACGCATTGCGCCTCATCGTCAAATTCCATCACGCACGACAGCGTCAACCGGTCGACGCGCGGGTTTAAGCTGCAGATGCCGTTGGACAATCGGTGCGGCAACATCGGAATCACCCGATCCACCAAATAGACGCTGCAACCGCGCAAGTACGCTTCCCTATCAAGCGCCGAATTCTCCCGCACATAATGGCCGACATCGGCAATGTGCACGCCCAGCCTGATATGCCCGTTCGGCAGTTGTTCGACATGCACCGCGTCGTCCAAATCCTTGGCGTCTTCCCCGTCGATCGTCACAATCTTAAGTCCCCGCAGATCCCGCCGTCCTTTCAGTTCTTCCGGCGATACCGCATCGGGCGCACGCTCCGCCTCCCGCATTACTTCGGCGGGAAACGCCTCCGGCAGTTCATATTTGCGAATAATGGACAAAATATCGACGCCGGGATCATCCTTGTGGCCCAATATCTCGATTACTTCGCCCTCAAGCGCCGCAGACCTTCCATCCGGGTAGCCGGTGATTTTGACCACTACTTTTTGTCCGTCGACCGCGCCTTTAAACGCATTGCCCGGAATAAAAATATCCCGCCCCAACCGTCTGTCGTCCGGCACAATCAGCGCATAGCCGGCAAACAGCCGGAACGTACCGACCACCGTCGCGTTGGCGCGGCTTATGACGCGCACCACTTCGCCTTCGAGCTTTTTAACCGCGTGGGATTTCCCCGCGAGGCGGACAAGTACGACATCACCGTTTAAGGCGCCCTTTAAATCATTGGCATGGATATATACATCGGGATGCCCGGGCTCATCCGGCAACAGAAACGCAAAACCTTTCGGATGCGCTTGCAGTTTTCCGCGCAGCAGATTCATCCGTTCCGGTATGCCATATCTGTCCGCGCGCGTCCGGTATATTTTCCCGGCCGATTCCAAATCATTGAGCATTTTGACCAGCGCCTTGAATTGTTCGGCGTCGGCGATTCCAAGTTGTTCCTCCAATTCGTGCACCGTCATTGGCTTATAAGCCAATTCCGTCATAAACTCCACCAGTTGTTCTTCCGTTATCATTTTATCGCACCTTTTAAAAAACCTTTATGTTTAGTTTGCGCCTTTCCAAAAATAAAAAACAGCAGGGGAAACAATGCCCGCCTGCTGCAAGGTTCGTTGTTGGCTTTCCAATACACTTGGCCGTCACTGGGTGAAAAAGGAAATCACAAGCGAAAGGCCCAGGAACAATACAGACATTACAATTGTCAAGCGATGCAAAAGCAAGTCCAACCCGCGGGCTTTCGTCTTGCCGAACAAATGCTCGGCACCGCCGGAAATGGCGCCCGACAGCCCCGCGCTTTTTCCTTTCTGCAACAATACGATACCAATAAGTGCCAATGCCGATATAATCAGAATAATTTTCAAGACCAAATTCAAAACCATTGCATTCCACCTCCTGAAACCGGCCGCCTGTACAGGCTAAATCCGAACATGCGCATAAAAACAGCAGTATCATTTTATCACAGAGTGCGAATGAACGTCAACAAATCGTAATCATCAGCTATAATCCAGAATTGGATCCGCATCCAATATATATGGTTTTTCACATATATTTTTGTAAAAGCCGGCGTTTTTGCTTGATATATGTTATTTTTCACATATATTTGTGTAGAATTTGCAAACCCCTGCTAAATATGTATGATTTTCCACATAAAATCGCCAAAAAATCGAGTTCTTAGAAAATTATGTTTGATTTTTCACATACATTTTCTTAAAAGTAAAATTGGCCGGATGCCAGGGTACCGGGCTGCCCGGCGACTGGGCTGCTAAGCTGCCAGGATGTCAGAACGCCCGACGACTGAGCTGCCCGTCAGCCATGATGCTCTGCGACTGGGCCGCCTGGATGCCAAGCCACCTCGCCGACGGGCTGCCAGGCTGATAAAATGCGGCCTTCCCTTGCCGACAAAGGAAGACCGCACGCATTGGATCGCTTGCTTATTTAAAGTTTTTCAGGTTGTAGAACGCGGATTTTCCGGCGTATTGCGCGGTCGAAGCAAGCGCGTCCTCGATGCGCAAAAGCTGGTTGTATTTGGCCACGCGGTCGGTGCGGGAAGGCGCACCCGTCTTGATCTGTCCGGCGTTCGTCGCCACGGCGATGTCGGCGATGGTGCTGTCTTCGCTTTCGCCCGAACGGTGCGATATAACGGCCGTATATCCGGCTCGTTTGGCCATCTCGATCGCATCGAATGTTTCCGTCAAGGAACCGATTTGGTTTACTTTCACCAGAATCGAATTGCCGATACCCCGCTCGATGCCTTGCGACAGACGCGTCGTATTGGTAACGAACAAGTCGTCGCCGACAAGCTGCACTTTGCTGCCAAGACGGTCAGTGAGCAGCTTCCAGCCTTCCCAGTCGTCTTCCGCGCAGCCGTCTTCAATCGTGATGATCGGGTACTTGTCCACCCACGAAGCAAGCAAGTCGACAAATTCCGCCGACGTGAACGATTTGCCTTCGCCTTCCAGATGGTATTTGCCGTCTTTGAAAAATTCGGTGGAGGCAATATCCATGCCGAGGAAAATATCTGTACCGGGCTTGTAACCGGCGCGTTCGATCGCGCTGATAATCGTGGCGATCGCCTCTTCGTTGGATTTCAGGTTGGGGGCGAATCCGCCTTCGTCGCCGACAGCGGTGTTCAGCCCTTTGTCTTTCAAAACGGCTTTCAAATTGTGGAACACTTCCGCGCCCATCCGCAGCGCTTCGCGGAATGTCGGCGCGCCGACCGGCAGAATCATGAATTCCTGCACGTCCACATTGTTGTCGGCATGCGCGCCGCCGTTCACGATATTCATCATCGGCACCGGCAGCGTCTTGGCGTTGAACCCGCCAAGGTAGGCGTAAAGCGGAACGGCAAGCGCATCGGCGGCGGCGCGGGCGACAGCGAGCGAAACGGCAAGGATCGCGTTGGCGCCCAGCTTGCCTTTGTTCGGCGTGCCGTCGAGTTCGATCATCTTGCGGTCGATTGCCACCTGGTCAAGCGCATCATAACCGATGATCTCCGGAGCGATGATGTCATTGACGTTGCCGACCGCTTTCAGCACACCTTTTCCCAGATAGCGGCTTTTATCGCCGTCCCGAAGCTCTATGGCTTCGTGTGCGCCGGTGGATGCGCCGGACGGCACGATTGCCCGCCCGCTTGCTCCCGACTCGAGCGCCACTTCCACTTCGACGGTGGGGTTGCCGCGCGAATCCAACACTTCACGTGCGTAAATGTCCGAAATCATTGTCATCGTTTGCGTCTCTCCTTTTTCAACTCAAGCCTATTATATCGAAAGGGGGCCGGTTCTTTCCACTATCATGGACTGGCCGGTCATTTCCTTTGGCTGCGCAATACCCAGCAACGTGAGCATGGAAGGCGCCACATCGGCTAAAATGCCGCCGTCTTTCAACCGTACATTCTTGTCTGTGACGATAAACGGCACGGGGCTTAACGTGTGCGCCGTCTGCGGGCGGTCCTGTTCATCGCGGACGATGTCCGCGTTGCCGTGGTCGGCGATAATGATCGCCACGCCGCCTTGCGCCTGAATGGCGTCCACCACTTTGCCCAGGCACGCGTCGGTTGCTTCCACCGCTTTGATCGTCGGCTCTAGCAGTCCCGAATGCCCGACCATGTCCGGATTGGCAAAATTCAGGATGATCACGTCATGGACGCCTTTTTTGATTTCGTTCACCGTCGACTCCGCAAGTTCGTACGCGCTCATCTCCGGCTTTAAGTCATATGTCGCCACCTTCGGCGAATTGATCAAAACGCGGGTTTCGCCCGGCAGCTTGACGTCGCGGCCGCCGCTGAAGAAAAACGTGACGTGCGGATATTTTTCCGTCTCGGCGGTGCGCAGTTGCGTCAGGTTGTGCTGCGCCAGCACTTCGCCCAGCGTATTGTCCAACTCCTTCGGCTTGTAGGCGACAAACCCGTCGACCGTTTCGCTGAACAGCGTCATGCAGACAAAATGCAAACGCTCGGGAAATTTCGGTCCGCGGTCGAACGCCGAAAAGTCTTTGTTGGTAAACACATTCGACAACTGTATCGCCCTGTCGGGGCGGAAGTTGAAGAAAATGACGGCGTCTTCGGATTGAACAAGTCTGACCGGCTCGCCCGCTTCATTCACGATGACGGTCGGCAGGACAAATTCGTCGTAAACCGACTTTTCATACGACTTAACGATCGCTTTAACGGGATCGGTATAGTGCGGGCCTTCGCCGTACACCATCGCGCGGTACGATTTTTCCACGCGATCCCAGCGCTTGTCGCGATCCATCGCGTAGTACCGCCCCTGCACAGTGGCAACCTTACCTACGCCGACTTTATTGATGTACTGCAGCAACTGCTCCATATAATATTTTGCGCTGTCCGGCGCCACGTCGCGGCCGTCCAAAAACGCGTGAATGTATACGTCGCGCAAGCCTTCCCTTTTTGCCAGATCAAGCAAGGCATACAAGTGGCCGATATGGCTATGTACGCCGCCGTCGGACAGCAGGCCGTAAAGATGCAGCGCCTTGCCGTTGTCTTTCGCGTGGCGGACAGCCTTGAGCAGCGTTTCATTGGCAAAAAATGCGCCCTCGCGGATCTCCTTGGTAATTCGGGTCAAATCCTGATACACGATGCGGCCTGCGCCAATATTCAAATGGCCTACTTCCGAGTTGCCCATTTGCCCTTCGGGAAGCCCCACGGCTTCGCCGCAAGCGGTAAGCGTGGTATGCGGATAAGTGTTCCAGTAGCGGTCGAAGTTCGGTTTGTTCGCCTGCGCCACCGCATTGCCCTGCGTTTCCGCGCGAAGTCCGAAACCGTCAAGGATGATGAGCGCGACCGGTTTTGGTCTGCCAGCTGCCATATCACTTAGCCCCCTCGACAAGCTGAATGAATGACGCCGGGTCAAGGCTTGCTCCGCCGACAAGCGCGCCGTCGATTTCCGGCTGCCGCATGAATTCGCGGATATTGCCCGGCTTCACGCTGCCGCCGTACTGAATGCGGATCGCCGCCGCCGTTTGCTCGCCAAACATGTTTTTCACAACATTGCGGATATGGCCGATCACTTCATTCGCGTCATCGGCCGTGGACGATTTGCCGGTGCCGATCGCCCAGATCGGTTCGTAAGCGATCACCGTTTTAGCCGCCTGTGCGGCGGTTAATCCGGCTAGCGCCGCTTCCGTTTGTGTTTTGCAAATGTCTTTCGTCTTTCCCGCTTCGCGCTCGTTTAGCTTTTCGCCGACGCAAATAATCGGGGTCAAGCCATACTTGAAAGCGGCATGCGCCTTTTTGTTCACGGTTTCGTCCGTCTCGGCAAAATAAGCTCTGCGCTCGGAGTGGCCGATAATCACATAGTTGACGCCGAGCGCTTGCAGCATTGGGCCGCTGATTTCGCCGGTGAAAGCGCCGCTTTCCTCCCAGTGCATATTTTGCGCTCCGACTTTCAACGTTGTGCCTTTAACAGCAGCCATGAGCGCCGAAAGATTGGTAAACGGCGCGCATACGACGCTCTCCACCCCGGAGATTTCCGCTTTTCCTTTCACCGCCTGGATGAAATCGACCGATTCCTTGTCCGTTTTGAACATTTTCCAGTTGCCTGCAACAATAGGCGTTCGCACCCAAAGCAACTCCTTTCCGCCAAACTGCCCGCCAGACTTAACGCTCAGGCGTTAGTCCGGCGGGCCAGCGTAAAATTGTATCGTGCCATAAAACATGCTATGAATCGAACACGGCGTTATCCTGGCTTACTTGTCGTTCAAAGCCACCACGCCGGGCAGCGCCTTGCCTTCCATAAATTCCAGCGACGCGCCGCCGCCGGTGGAGATATGGTCCATCTTGTCCGCCAGGCGGAATTTCTCGACCGCCGCCGCGGAATCTCCGCCGCCGATTATGGTGTACGCGGCAGTTTGCGCGCAAGCCTCGGCCACCGCTTTCGTTCCGTTTGCGAAAGGTTCCAGTTCGAACACGCCCATCGGGCCGTTCCATACAACCAGCTTCGATTGCTTGATAACGTCCGCATACAGCTTGCGGGTGTTCGGGCCGATATCGAGCGCTTCCCAATCCGCCGGGATTTGGTTAATGCCGACTTCCCGCGTGTTGGCCGCGGCGCTGAAGTCGTCCCCGATCACCACATCGACGGGAAGCATAAAGCGAACGCCCCGCTCTTGCGCCTTTCGCAGAAAATCGAGCGCAAGGTCGATCTTTTCGTTGTCGACAAGCGACTTTCCGACTTCATAGCCCTGCGCCTTCAAAAACGTATAGGACAATCCACCGCCAATTATAATATTGTCGGCAATCTGAAGCAAATTGTTGATAACGTCAATTTTATCTTTCACCTTGGCGCCGCCGATAATCGCGGTAAAAGGCCGGTCCGGATTTTTCAGCGCCTTGCCGAGCACCGCGATTTCTTTTTCCATCAACAGCCCCGATACGGCCGGAAGATGATGGGCGATTCCTTCGGTGGAAGCGTGCGCCCGGTGCGCCGCACCGAACGCGTCGTTCACGTAGATGTCCGCCAATTCCGCAAACGCCTTGGCCAACTCGGGGTCGTTCTTCTCCTCGCCGGGATAAAACCGGACATTTTCCAAAACCAGCACATCGCCGTTTTGCATCGCGGCGATCTTCGCTTTCACGTTGTCGCCGATTGCTTCGTCCGCTTTGGCCACCGGTTTGCCCAACAATTCGGACAACCGCTTGGCTGCCGGATTCAAGCGCAAGTCTTCGACCACTTTCCCTTTCGGGCGGCCAAGGTGGCTCGCCAAAATCAGTTTCGCCCCTTGCCCGATCAAATAGCGGATCGTCGGCAACGTTTCGCGGATGCGGGTATCATCGGTGATCTCGCCGTTTTCCAACGGCACGTTGAAATCGACGCGGACAAATACTCTTTTCCCCTGAACATTCACATCACGAACGCTTTTTTTGTCCATGTGCGAACCACTCCTTCCGGGAGATGATCTTTTTTAACGGATGCGAATGTTACAGACCCTTGCTGGCAATATACAAGGCAAGGTCAACCACCCGGTTGGAATAGCCCCATTCGTTGTCATACCAGGAAACGACTTTCACCATATTGTCGCCGACGACCATGGTCGAAAGGGCGTCGATCGTGGAAGAGGCCGGATCGCCGTTGTAGTCTCTCGATACAAGCGGTTCTTCCGAATAGTTCAGAATGCCTTTCAAAGCGCCTTCCGCAGCTGCTTTCAAAGCGGCATTGACCGAATCAACCGTAACGTTTGTCCGCAATTCGGCTACCAGGTCGACTACGGAAACGTTCGGCGTCGGCACGCGCATGGACATGCCGTTCAATTTGCCTTTCAAGTGCGGCAGCACAAGTCCTACCGCTTTGGCGGCGCCGGTCGAGGTCGGGATGATATTTTGACCGGCGGAACGGGCGCGGCGCGGGTCTTTATGCGGCAAGTCCAATACCTGCTGGTCATTTGTGTAGGAGTGAACAGTTGTCATCAAACCGCGGACAACGCCGAAATTGTCATCCAGTACTTTGGTGAAGGGCGCCAGGCAGTTCGTCGTGCAAGAGGCGTTGGAAATAACCGTATGTTTTGCCGGGTCGTATTTGTCTTCGTTCACGCCCATGACAATCGTAATATCTTCGTTGGTGGCCGGCGCGGAGATAATTACTTTCTTGGCGCCGCCTTGCAAGTGAGCGGCGGCTTTGTCCTTGTCGGTGAAACGGCCGGTCGATTCGATAACGATTTCCACGCCGTAATCCTTCCAGGGAAGCTGCGCCGGGTCTTTTTCGGCGAATACTTTGACCGGTTTGCCGTTGACGATGATCGCCCCATCGCCGGCTTCTACGGTTGCAGCGATTTTGCCGTGCGTGGAATCATACTTCAACAGGTTTGTCAACGTTTTAACGTCTGTCAAATCGTTGACGGCGACAATCTCGATTTCCGGATTGTTGAGCGCTGCGCGAAACACATTTCGGCCGATACGGCCAAATCCATTAATCCCTACTTTAACCATGGAAACTCCTCCTTGATTATATAAATGTTTGTCAAAAACTTCACTTACTTAAAATTTAACTTGCTTAACTTAACCCGTTTGCCTTGATAATCTCCTGCGCCGCGGCTTCGTCCGTCACCAGAATATTTTCGCGTCCGTACCGAAGCACCGCCGCAATTGCCTGGCCTTTGCTGGTTCCGCCCGCCACCGCGATCACCGCTTCGGTTTGGTGTATGTCCTCCAGCCTGAGCCCCAATGTCTGCATTTTATGCACGACTTGGCCCGCCCGGTTGAAGTAATAACCGAACGCTTCCGCCAACGCGCCTTCTTCCCGCAGCTTTTGCAGCGTCAACGCGTCGGAATTGCGCCGTTTCGCCATGCGGATGGCGTCGCCGATACCGTGCACGACGATCCGGGCTCTGCGGATGACAGCGACTACTTCGCGGATATTGGGTTCCTGGCTCAGCGATTGGTAAGCTTCTTCGCTCAGATGATCGGGAACGTGCAGCATCCGGTACTGACCGCCGGTTCGCTTCGCCATATCCGAAGCGATGGTGTTTGCCTGAAACTCCACGCTTTCGCCGAGGCCCCCGCGCGCCGGCACGAACCAGTTCCCCTTCATATTGGGCGTTTGCGTTAACCAGAGCGCGACTTCCGCCATTGTCGATCCGCCGGTCACGGCAATTACGTCGTTTTCTTCCACGATCTTCCGCAAAATGCCGGCCGCCGCGCGGCCCAGCTCTTTCTTGGCGATATGGGAATTGTCCGCATCGCCCGGTACGACAACAACCTGACGCAAGCCATACCGGCTTTTGATCGCTTCTTCCATTTCCGTCAAGCCGAACAATTCCTTGATCAAGGGTTCCAACTGTTGCAGCAACCGTTTGCCGGCCGGGCTGATGCGCATGCCGCTGTTGTCGATGTCAAGCAAACCTTGAACTTTCAAAAAATCGACTTCCGCCCGCAAGACGCGTTCACTGATCCCGAGAGAACCCGCCAAAACCCTTCTGCCAACCGTGCCGGACAGCATGACCAGATGCAAAATTTCGTAGCGCTTTTTCATGACTTCCATCAAGTCAGGCAGGAGATGCTTTTGGATGTCCAATAGCGTTCTCATGTCATCACTCCGGTGGCTAGCCTTTTATCTGTCATGATTTGCTGGTCATAAAATGTCCCGGATATACTTTTTATGTCCCGCAGCTATATTTTATTGAAACCGAAGTAAAAAATCAAGGTAAACCTTTCCCTTGATTTTTGCTTTGGCCTGTCATATAATAACCTATGCTGTTTGTTTGCGCCCGTGGTCCAATGGATATGACGTAGGCCTCCGGAGCCTGAGATCGAGGTTCGATTCCTCGCGGGCGCGTCATTCGAATTCTGCTGTAGCGTGCGCAGCAGTAGTATGCGCAATCGATGAAAATTCCAGCCGTCGGCTGTTATTTTTTTAACCACGGTTTGACCTTTCTTGACCTTTCACCGCGACTGGTATATGATAATTCCTGAAGGAAGCTTTTGAGGAGGAGAAAACATGAATTTCGTGCCGATGGTCGTTGAACAAACCAACCGCGGAGAAAGATCTTACGACATCTACTCGCGGTTGCTGAAGGACCGGATTATCTTCCTGGGGAGCGCGATCAACGATGTGGTCGCCAATACGGTCATTGCCCAATTGCTGTTTCTGACGGCGGAAGATGCGGAAAAAGATATCCATCTGTACATTAACAGCCCCGGAGGATCGGTTACCGCCGGCATGGCCATTTATGACACGATGCAATTCGTCAAACCCGACGTATCCACAATCTGCGTAGGCTTCGCCGCTTCGATGGGAGCGTTCCTGCTCAATGCCGGGGCAAAAGGCAAACGGTTTGCATTGCCGAACAGCGAGATCATGATTCATCAACCGCTGGGCGGCGCCGAAGGGCAAGCGACGGATATCGCGATTCGCGCCAAACATATCATGCGCACGCGCGACCGCTTAAACCGCATCCTTGCCGAACGGACCGGCCAACCGCTCGCGCGAATCGAACGGGACACGGACCGCGATTACTTTATGACCGCGTATGAAGCGAAAGAATACGGCATTATCGACAAGGTGATCGAAAAAGTCTGAATCAATCCAGCTCTTTTAACGGATAAAACAACAGGTTTACCGGCAGCGAGGAGCCTGCGGACGGCGTAAATTCAATGTCGAGCGATTTCTCCGCGCCGTCGGTTCTGGCCAACAGATAAAGCCCGTCATACGGCGACAACACCCCCGATTTCGGCACCATCACCAACCGGCCGTTGATTTTGATCGGGCCTTTGTACAGTCCGCCGCGGGTAATAAGCAAAATGGCCATTTTCGGCGGCCGTTCGGCGTGGATATTGTAAATAACTCCATAGTTGCCGAAATTGACGCGTTCCGTTTGCGAAACGGCGTCAAACCCGGCGACGAATTTGTCGGCGCTGTTGTCGCCGATCACCAATTTGGACGGACCATTCATATTCGCCATGTCGACATGCCAATTCAGCCGCGATGTGGCGAACGTCCCGCGAACGTTGTTATTGTAGGGCAAATCCGGAAGATTTGCCACATCGTCAAGCGTGTCGGCAGGATGCATCGCGACAAACCGAAACGTAACCGGCCCGTCCGTTTCCACATCGTAAATCGCATTCATGCCGTACCCGGGCGCAAAATCCGGCATCAAGCTGTAAAAATGCGTGGAACCGGCCGGCAAAACCAATTGCTGTTCCGCCTTGTCCTGCAGCTGAAAGTCCAGCGTTGCCTGGTGGCCAAGCAAAGCGGCATAGATGGACGGGTACACTTCCCCTTTATTCGTCGTTTTCACCGTAACTTCATGATCGCTAGTGTTCGTTGCGACAATGGCGAACTTGATGTTCTCATCCATTCCGTTCATATGGTGGGCGTACAAGCGCGCTTTTCCGTCAACCGTATCCCGGTATAAAACGCCGAATTGCGTAATCGTCTCCGGACTGTCACTCAGCAATAGCGGCCTTGTGTTGTCCGCATTCGCCGTTACCGTTAGCGACGGCACGCTTTTATACTCGAGCAGCGTATCGAAGTCCACTTGAATGGCCGACTCCGGCGGCTGAAAGTAAAAAGGATATTGTTCCTGCGTCACATACGGTTCAGCGGATATGGTGACGCTTTTGGTGTACACATCGCTCCAATTTCCTTTTCTGTCTTGCACTTTCAATGACACCGGGTACGTTCCCGGTTTAAAATACGCATCCTTTTTTCCCGTCCACTCGTGGGCGACGATGCCTTCTCCATCCGCGTCATAGCTGTAATCGAAAATCTCGACGGGTTCTCCGATGCGGTAGGTGGATTTGCCGAAGGCGAATTTCGCCACCGGTTTGGAATTTCCCGTCGCCCGGTCAATCAAGCCGTCGGGTTTGATGATATACGTAATCGTGATGCGGCCGTTCTCCGGTTCATACACATAATCAAGCTTCAACAATTTCATCATCCAGGCGAATTGCACGAGGATGGCACCGTTTGGGCCGGTAATCGCCAGATCGCCCAAAGGCACCATCGCGCCGTTGATGCGCGCCAGCTTTGCCGTAAGATTCAGGACGGCGCTCGTTTCGGCCACTTGCAGTTCGATGCGCTTTGCCTTCGCGTCGCGCTTCACCGATACGGGCAACCTGCCGACAAAGAAGTTCGGATCCATGTAAGTCCTGCCGTTTGCGACCGTGGGCGGAGCGGTAAGCGGCACTTCTTCGTTATTGACAAACGCGGTCGGCTTGCCGATGTACAACACAACGGTTGTCGTTGTCGCCGACACGGCATACGCGGGAATGAGACCGGCCAACAGCAATAAAGCGGCAACCGCCGCGGCCAAACAGTTCTTTTTCATATTCTCACCGTCTCCCATCTTTTTCCGGCAATTAAAAAACCTTTTCTAAATGTCACGTAAGTGTAAACGCAACATCCATAGAAAAGGTTTCGCAAAAAAGCGATCTTTCCGCTAACATCCGCTTTTCCTTTTATTGGTTGTCCAATTCCTCTTTGCTGACCAAATTCACTAAAGCGGTTACAGCTTGCTCCTCGTCCGAACCTTCCGCGCTGATGGCCACTTCCGTATTCGCGCTGATAGCGAGGCTCATAATGCCCATAATGCTTTTGGCATTGACTTTCTTATCCTCTTTCTCGACAAAAATCTCCGACGAATACTTGTTGGCTTCTTGCACAAAAAGCGCTGCCGGCCTTGCATGAAGTCCCGTTTTCAATTTCACGACAACAGGTCTTCTCGTCATCAATGGATACCCCCATTTCGATTTATCCAGGCTTTATCTATGTGTGAATGTTGCATACCGCTACGTTGAATGATATTGCATAAGCTCATTTTATTATAACATGTATATGCACGAAGCACTATATCAGATGGATTATTTCCAAATTATTTCCCAAATGATTCCTTGTTGCGGATCTTTTCGGCCATTTCCTCAATTTTTCGCAAGCGATGGTTTACGCCGGATTTGCTTACTTTATCGCGCAGCAACTCGCCGACTTCCTTCAAATTCATATCCGGATGGGTAAGGCGTATTTCCGCCACTTCGCGCAGCTTGTCGGGAAGGTTCTCCAATCCGATTTCTTTTTCCAGAAGGCGGATGTTCTCGATTTGCCTTACCGAAGCGCCGATCGTTTTGTTCAGGTTCGCCGTTTCGCAATTGACAATGCGGTTGACCGAATTGCGCATATCCCGCATAATCCGTACATCCTCAAACCGGAACAACGCCTGGTGGGCGCCGATAATGCTCAAAAACTCGATAATTTTTTCGCCTTCCTTCATATAGCAGATGAACCCTTTTTTTCGTTCGATGCAGCGGGCGTTCAGCCTGAACCGGTTGGCGAGCCCGCACAATGCGCGGGAATGCTCTTCATACATCGAGGCGATCTCCAGATGATAAGAAGCTCCCTCCGGATTGTTGACCGACCCTCCCGCCAAAAACGCGCCGCGAAGATATGCCCGCTTGCAGCACGGTTTGCTGATGATCCGCTTGTCAATGCCGGGCGTAAACTGGAACCCTTCGGATACGATGAACAGCTCGGCCAGCACTTCCTGCACGCGATGCGGAATGCGCACGGCATAAATGTTGTTTTTCTTCAGCCGCATCTTCTTGCTGACAATCAATTCGCCCTGAATGCCGAACATTCTTTTGATAAAGGTAAAAATCCGGCGCGCGATCGCCGCGTTTTCCGTCGAAATATCCAGCACGACGCGCTGATGCGACGACAACTTCACCGTTCCGTTCATCCGGATTAACGCGGACAATTCCGCTCTTTCGCAGCACGGCTCATCCTCGATCATCGTCAATTCTTTTTTTGTCTCCGCCGCAAAAGACATCGCGCTTCACCTCTTCTCGGCCATCCATCCGTCTATCAGCCGCATGATGTGCCTGCTTAATTTTTCCGCGTCGTGCCGCAAATATGTGTGGTATTTGACCAGCTGATCGGCGATAACCGCAATGCCGCTGCCGGCCGCCCCGCCCAAATCCAGCCCGACGGGCCGCGCTCCCTGCTCGGCGTATTGCTCCAATATTTGCTCGGGAATCTCGCCGTTGTTGACAATAACATAATCGAATATATGATTGCCGATGTGATTATACAATGCGGTCAAATGGTCGCCCACGGTATAGTCGTCCGTTTCGCCGGGCTGTGTCATGACGTTGCAGACAAAAATTTTCAACGCTTGCGAAGCGGTTAAAATACGCGCCAGCTTCGGCACGAGCAGGTTCGGCATGATGCTCGTATACAGGCTGCCCGGACCGACGATGATCGCATCTGCTTCGTGCAAAGCATCCGCCGCTTCTTCAAGCGGGTATACATCCGCCGGTTCAATAAAAACCCGTTTGATTTTTTTGCCCGCTTTCGGAATATTGGATTCGCCGGTTACGATTTCGCCGGTTTCCAACTCCGCTTTCAGGACGATCGCGTGGTCCGCCGCCGGAAGCACGCGCCCCCGGACGGCGAGCACCTTGCTTAATTCTTTCACCGCGGCGACGAAATCGCCGGTAATGTCCTTCATCGCGGCCAATATCAGGTTGCCCAGGCTATGCCCGGCGAGCCCGTTGCCGGCGGAAAACCGGTATTGCAACAACTGCGTCAGCATCGGTTCCACGTCCGCCAGCGCCATCAACACGCTGCGAATATCTCCCGGAGGCGGTATGTGCAGTTCCGAACGCAAGATGCCCGAGCTTCCCCCGTCATCGGCAACCGTCACAATCGCCGTGATCTCAAGCGGCATTTCCTTCAGCCCGCGCAGCATGACGGACAAACCGGTGCCGCCGCCAATCACGACGATTTTGGGCGGCTTCTTTCCCCCCGCTCCCGTCTTCATCCCTTCACCTCTTATTGCCGATCCCGATCAGCGTCCCGATGGCTGACCTTGATCATTTCCGTTTCGTTGTTATCCAGCATTTTTCCGAGATATTCGGCGATGGCGACAGAGCGATGCTTCCCTCCCGTGCAGCCGATCCCGATCACGATTTGGCCTTTGCCCTCCTGCAAATATTGCGGGATCAAGAAATTCAGCATATCCAACAATTTTTGCAAAAAAATTTGCGTGTCCGGCCAGCGCATCACGTAATCATACACGTCCGAATGAATGCCTGTCAGCGGGCGCAAATGCTCGATGTAATGCGGATTGGGCAAAAACCGCACGTCAAAAACGAGGTCGGCGTCAATCGGAATGCCGTATTTAAAACCGAATGAAATCACATTGACCACAATTGTCTTGACATGAAGTTGATGATAACGCTCCACTATCCGCTCTTTCAGCTGCATCGGCTTCAATCCGGACGTGTCGATGACCTGCGTAGCCATCCCTTTCAACTCTTCCAGCAGCCTTCGCTCCAGCATGATGCCCTCCAGCGGGAGCCCCTCGGGCGCCAGCGGATGCCTGCGGCGGCTTTCCTTATACCGCTGCACAAGCACCGCGTCGGTGGCATCGAGAAACACAATTTCATAGGAGATCGTCTGGTTTTCTTTCAAATAATTCAACGCCTCCGCCAAGGCGGTGAAAAATTCCCGCCCGCGCAGATCGATCACCAGAGCGACTTTGCCGATGCGTCCTTTCGATTGTTCGATTAATTCGGCAAATTTTGGAATGAGCACAGGCGGCAAATTATCCACGCAAAAAAAACCGAGGTCTTCGAGACTCTGTACGGCAATCGTCTTTCCCGCCCCGGACATTCCGGAAATAATCACCAGTTTGGATGGGGTTTTTATGTCCAACATCGTGCAACTCCCTCCCCTATGCTGCCGCATTAATCAGCGCAACAACAGCCCCGCCGCGCCGATCATGCCGGCATCGTTGCCAAGCTGCGCGGGAACGATGCTTACTCCTTCCCTTGCCGGTTCGGGCGTATATTTCAGGAAGTATTCCCTAATGGGGTCAAACAGCACGTCTCCGGCGCGCGATACGCCGCCGCCGATGATAAAGCGTTCGGGATTGACCGACAGGGCGATAATCGCCATCGTTTTCCCCAGATAAAAAGCGGCGCGCTGGATGATGCGCAGCGCCACTTCATCGCCCGCTCTGGCCGCGTCAAACACATCCTTGGCGGTGATCGTTTCCAACAGATTCAGCTGTGTACGGTCGCCGCGCTCCACCGCGTCTTTCGCCATCCGGACGATGCCGGTTGCGGACGATACCGTCTCCACGCAGCCCATTTGGCCGCAGCCGCACTGGATGGCCTCCAGATCGGGCACCACCTGCAAATGTCCCAATTCTCCCGCTACGCCGGAAAAACCCTGGACGATCTTGCCGTTATTGATAATTCCGCCGCCCACGCCGGTTCCCAACGTAAACAGAACGATATGGTCAATCCCTTTACCCGCTCCGCTTAAGGCTTCCCCAAGGGCGGCCACATTCGCGTCATTGTCGATCCGCACTTTTTTTTGCAGCAAATCTTCCAGCATGCTTTTGATTGGCACATTTTTCCATAGCAAGTTTGGGGCCATTTTGACAATCCCGTTTTTAACATCCGTAAAACCGGGAATTCCCGTGCCGATCCCGGCAACCTGCTCCCAACGGTATGGAGATTGATCCACGAGCTGATGCGCATAACGGGCGATATTTTCGACCACTTTGTTTGCCCCGCCTTCCGCTTCAGTCGGCCCCTCCATTTTGTGCAAGAGATTACCGTCCTGGTCGCAAATTCCCACTTTAATGTTGGTGCCGCCAAGATCGACACCGACATAAACTTGATCCGACATTTCCTGTCACCCCAAAACGCATTTTTAAAAGGTTGCTCTGTCCCCCACTATAAGGCAAGGCCGCGCAATCGGTCAAGGATTTAAAAAACGTGGAATGTTCCCATCCCACGTCGTTTATGCTGTATCCTGGCCTGTCCCGGGTTACGATGCGGTATGGTGAAAGCCTTGCACGGCCTCGCCTTCGAGAAACTTTTCGCAATCGAGCGCCGCCATACAACCGCTTCCCGCCGCCGTGATCGCTTGCCGATAGCGGCGATCCTGCACATCCCCGCAAGCAAAAACTCCTGCGACATTCGTTTGCGCTGTGCCGGGTTTGACTTTAATATAACCAAATTCATCGGTATCCACCTGACCTGCAAGAAAAGCCGTATTCGGCGAGTGGCCGATCGCGACGAAAAGGCCGTCGGTTTGAAGCACGCTTTCTTGCCCGGTGGCGTTATCGCGAACCTTGAGCCCGGTCACCCCGCTGTCGCCGGACATCACTTCGAGCGGCGTCACATTAAGCGACCAAACAATTTTGGCGTTTTCCCGCGCCCGCTGCTGCATAATTTTCGAGGCGCGCAGTTCGTTGCGCCGATGCACAAGGCGCACTTCCGAAGCGAAGCGGGTCAGGAAAGTCGCTTCTTCCATCGCCGAATCGCCGCCGCCCACCACAATGATTTTCTTGCCGCGAAAGAAGAAGCCGTCGCACGTCGCACATGCGCTGACGCCGCGTCCGATGTTTTCTTTTTCGCCCGGAATGCCCAAATATTTCGCTGATGCGCCTGTCGAGATAATCAGCGTTTGCGTTTCAACCGCCTGGCCGCCTTCGATCGTCAGTTTGAAGGGGCGCTTGGATAAATCGACCGAGTTGACCCATCCGCGGATGAATTCCGCGCCGAAGCGCTCGGCCTGCTTGCGCATGTTGTCCATCAGTTCCGGCCCCATGATGCCATCCGGGAAACCGGGGAAGTTTTCCACTTCCGTCGTTGTGGTCAATTGCCCGCCCGGTTCCGGACCTTCGATTACCAAAGGCTTCAGATTCGCCCTGGCAAGATAAATCGCGGCGGTCAATCCGGCAGGCCCCGTTCCGACAATGACTGTTTGTCTCATGATGCACATTCCTCCCTTTTCCATCCTCTTATGTGAACTGCGAATAGATCGATTTCATCTTTTCATTCAGGCGGCATACGTCATCAATCATTTGCGCCCGCCTGCGGACAGTCGCGACGGATACGCCGTACTTGACGGCAACATCATTCAACGTCTGCTTCCTGCGGTGCATTTTCGCCGTTAAATATTCAAGCGCCGCCGCCCAGCCTTCCGGCTTGATGAGCCTTGGCACGTCCGGGTATGTGCGGCTTAAAAACTCCACCCACAGCGTCTGCAAATCGTGTTTTTGCACGATGTCGTAGCGGTGTCCCATCCGGTTCAAAGCTTCGTCGATGACGCGCTGCCATTCCTCTTCCCATACCGGCAGCGCGGGCGAATGGGGGCGCGGCGGAAAATCAGCCGTTTTTCCATAAATATGCGCTTTGATCGTTTCCCTTACACCCATGCTGCGCAAAACAAACAACGCAATCTTTTTCAGATCGTCGTTTTCATGCGGCAGCATGACAAACTTGCGCAACGCCTCCTCCACTTCGGCGTCCTGTAACAGCGCGAGCACCTGCAGCACCTGCAGCTTGGTATTGTCGTCGCCGTGGCGCAAAGCCCAAAAATACGAAGCGCGGACAAGCGTGTCCTTCCTGATTTGCTCCATGATCTTGGCGGGCGTTTTCTCCAGCGTGCGAATTTGTTCCTCGTATGGGAGGTGGTAGTAATAGCTCAAAACCGCATGCTCCGAATTTTCCCGCAGGCTTTGCATGTGATGCAGGTAAAATTTGGGCACCTGCGATTCCGGATCAAGCCTTTCCGCCTGTTTCCACAAATGCGCCGCCTCGGAAAATCTCCCCGTATTATAGGCCGCAACGGCGGCGTAATGAAACAGGTAAGCGTCAAATTCCGTGTCTTCCGCTTTCAGAAGCCGCCTGAAGTGCCGGTATGCGGCCGCGTGCTCCCCCAGTATTCCGAGCGTCGTCGCCAATTTGAACACATGCTCGTGATGGAGCGGATCGATCACCCGCAATTTGGCCTGCAACGCGGGCAAATTTTCCGTATCGCCAAGATGCGACAGGAATATGCCTTTGTTGCACAACGCATGCAGATTGCCCGGATCCTGGGCCAAAACCTCTTCGACGATTTCGAGCGCCTTGCCCGGGTTGCCTTGATAAAAGCAAGCCAGCGCCAAATTGTTGCGGGCGGCCAGGAAATCGGGGCAACGGGCAATCAACGCTTCCAGAATGCGCCTGGCCTCGCCGAAATTGCCTTCTTCCAGCAATTTTCGCGCCCGATCGTGGGCAAACAAATTCTCTTTGCTTTTAATGTTTTTCAGTTTGGTCGGACGCGCCAGCTCATAGCTGAGGAGTTCCATCATTTCTTCCGACTCCTCCAGATAGTGCCCTTCGACATCCGTTTCCAAATAGGTCACAAGCGCGGACTCGGCCGCTTCGTAGTTCTCCATGTTGGCGTAATTGTTCGCCATATAAAAGTAACATTCCGTCATGTTGGGATCGATCTCGTCCACCACTTTTTGCAAAATCTCGTTCGATGCTTCGTAGTTTCCGAGTTCGGATAACACACCGGCCATGTTGCAATGATTGACCGGGTTGTCCGGTTCGTATTCCACCGCTTTGCGGAAATATTTTAACGCCTTGTCATAATGGTATCGATCCAGCGATTGGACGGCACGCTCGAAAAAGAACGCGGCGTTCATTTGCAGCGGAATAACCTTCCGGCTTTTTGCGTGTGCCGCAGATTTGCTGTCGTTCATTTTCGCAAGGCACCTCCAAACTAGGCTTCAGCATTCCCACCGAAGTGTCGCCGCGATGGCGAAAACCCGCCTTCAGTATAACACATGCCGGCAAAAGGTTACACGCCGCCGTATTTGAACAACGTGCTGATGGAACCGCCTTCAATGATGATCTTGATCGCATTCGACAACAACGGCGCCATCGAAATGACTTTAAAACGGTCCGGATGCACCTTGGGCAAGGCGATCGAGTCGGTGACGACCAGTTCCTTGATGGCCGGATGGTCCAGTTTTTCCAATGCGGGCGGGGAAAAAACGGCGTGCGTGGCGCATATGTATACGTCTTCCGTTCCTTTCTCCTTCAGGCCTTCGACCACGTTGATGATGGTCGTCCCGGTGTCGATCATATCTTCGATAATGATTGGCGTGCGTCCTTCCACTTCGCCAATAATATGGGTGATAACCGATTTGTTATGTTCCGGGCGTTTTTTGATCATGATGGCGAAAGGCGAATCAAGTGTACTCGCCAAACGTTCCGCCGTGGTGGCGCGGCCGGCATCGGGAGAAACGACAATCGGGTTCGGAATATTCTTTTTGCGGATATAGTCGCTGATCAAATCCAGCGCGGTCAGATGATCCACCGGAATATTGAAGAAACCCTGGATCGCCGGTGCATGCAAATCGATCGTAATCACGCGATCCGCTCCGCAGGTGGTCAACACGTCGGCGACCATTTTGGCCGAAATCGGTTCCCGCGGAGAAGATTTCCGTTCCTGGCGCGAATAGCCGTAATAAGGAATGACCAGGTTGATGGTACGGGCGGAAGCACGCTTGGCGGCGTCGATCATGATCAGCAATTCGACGAAATGTTCGTTAATCGGGTGCGACAGCGATTGGACAAGAAAAACGTCGCAATTGCGAATCGACTCCTGATAATGGCAATAAATTTCGCCGCTTTTGAAGCGCGACAGCTTGATTTTGCCCATTGGCTGGTTCAATTGTTCACAAATATGTTCGACCAACTGTGGATTCGAAGATCCCGAAAATATCCGCAATCTGTTGAATGACATGATTATCCTCCTAGGCATGATGTGACCCTGCATGGAGAACAGCCCATAAAAAATTTGCTGCCTCCATTATAACCGACAGATTTCTTTTTTCCAAAAAGGCGAATCGAAACACCAAACGAACGCATTTTTTTGCTTTAACGGAATTTCCCCTGCGGCTTCAGAACGTGTCTTGCCGTCAGTTCGGCGATGATGTCGTCCAGCGGCAGCTTTCTTTCCCTTAGCAGCACAAGCAGATGGAAAATCAGATCGCTGACTTCAAACCGCAGTTCATCGTTGTCGTTATTTTTCGCCGCGATGATGGTCTCGGCGGTTTCCTCACCAACTTTCTTCAAAATTTTGTCCAGGCCTTTTTCAAACAAATAGGTGGTATAGGCGCCCTCCGGACGCTCCGCTTCCCGTTCGGCAATCAGCGACTCCAACTGCGCCAGAATGCCGAATCGCTCCTGCGAAGCAACCGTTCGCCCGCGATCGTTTTCCGTCGCCGCCGGATGTTTCGCGGCGTCCGCTTCCGTTCGCGCGCCGGTTGCCTTATCCTCCGCTTGCGGGAAAAGCTGCCGGTAAAAGCAATGCCTGCGGCCGGTATGGCATGCGGGGCCATTCGGCACAACTTGCACAAGCAGCGTATCGGCATCGCAATCATAGCGGATTTCCCGCACGGACTGCGTATGTCCGCTCGTTGCGCCTTTATGCCACAATTCGGAGCGCGAGCGGCTCCAAAACCATGTTTCCCCGGTCGCCACCGTCCGCTCAAGCGACTCGCGGTTCATATAGGCGAGCATCAGCACGTCTTTGCTGACGGCGTCTTGCACAACCGCGGGAATCAGCCCTTGCGGGTCCCATTTGATCTGGTCCAGTATTGCGCCCATGTTATCCGACACGGATTTCCACTCCTTTATCGCGCAGATGGGCTTTTACTTCGCCCACCGTCAATTCCTTATAATGAAAAATGGAAGCGGCCAGGGCCGCGTCCGCGCAACCATCGGTAAACACATCCAAAAAATGTTCCTTTTTGCCGGCGCCGCCGGAAGCGATGACCGGTATTCCGACCGACTGCGAAACCGCTTTTGTGAGCGGGATGTCGAAGCCGTTTTTGGTTCCGTCGGCGTCCATGCTGGTCAGCAAAATTTCCCCGGCGCCAAGCCGCCAAGCCTGTTGCGCCCATTCCAGCGCCTTGATGCCGGTAGCCGTCCGCCCGCCATGGGTCACGACTTCCCAGGTTCCCCACGCCTCGTTAAACCGCGCGTCGATCGCCACCACAACGCATTGCGAGCCGAAACGTTTCGCGCCGTCCGCAATCAGTTGCGGGTTTTTCACGGCGGCCGTGTTTACGCTGATTTTATCCGCGCCGGCGCGCAAAATCCGCTTCATGTCAGCGACAGTGGAGATGCCGCCGCCCACCGTAAACGGGATCGTGATTTCGCCCGCCGTTTTTTTTACGACCTCCACCATCGTCTCGCGCCCTTCATGGGAGGCGGATATATCGAGAAACACCAATTCGTCCGCGCCCTCCCGGTCATAAAGAGCGGCGAGTTCCACCGGATCGCCGGCGTCTTTCAGATTCACGAACCGGACGCCTTTGACGACGCGGCCTTCCTTGACGTCCAGGCAGGGAATGATTCGTTTTGCCAGCATTTCACTCACCCGCTTCCAACAATTCGATCGCTTCGGCCAAATCGATGCCGCCCGTGTACAGCGCTTTGCCGACGATGGCCCCCGCTACCCCGTCGTTCGCCCGGTTAAAGAGCGCCAACAGATCGTACGACTGGCTGACGCCGCCTGAGGCGATCACCGGTTTGCCGGCCGCCTTTGCCAAGGCGGCGATCGCTTCCACATTCGGACCCTGCATCATGCCGTCGCGGGAAATATCGGTGAAAATAAATGTTTCGGCCCCGATGGCGGCAAGCTCCCGGGCCAGTTGTTCCGCTTTAACTGTCGTCGTATCCAACCAGCCGCGCGTGGCGACGAAACCGTCGCGGCAGTCAAGGCTGATTGCCGTTTTATCGCCATAAAGCTGCAGCACCCGCTCGGTAAACGCCCGGTCTTCAATCGCCGCCGTACCGAGAATGACGCGGGAGACGCCCAGCGACAAGAGCCGCTCCACATCCGCCAGCGTGCGCAAACCGCCGCCTGCCTGCACGGGAATATCGACGCTTTTCACGATTTGCCCGATTAATTGGTCATTTACGGGCTTTCCCTGTTTCGCCCCATCCAGATCGACAAGATGCAGCCAACGAGCCCCCGCGCGCTGCCATTTCTTCGCCACTTCCGCGGGATCTTCCGAATATACCGTTTCCTTGCCATAATCTCCTTGCACAAGGCGAACGCATTTCCCGCCCAACATATCAATCGCCGGATAAATGGTAAATGTAGACAAACCGCGTACCTCCAAAAAGTTGATGGCTAAGCAAGCTTAAGAAAATTATGCAGCAGTTGCATGCCGATGCGGCCGCTTTTTTCCGGATGAAATTGCATGCCGTATACATGGTTTCGGCCAACGATGGCCGCCACCTGCTCGCAGTAATCCGTCGAAGCCAGCAGATCGGACGGATTATCCGGCACCACTTTGTATGAATGCACAAAGTAGACGTATCCCTCTTCCACTTCGTGCAGAAGCGGCGACCCGGCATGAAACTCAAGGCGGTTCCACCCCATGTGCGGCACTTTGCCAGCGCCTTTGAGGCGCACGACTTTTCCGGGGAGGAGCCGCAAGCCTTCATGCAGCCCGTGCTCCTCGCTTTGCGCGAACAATAGCTGCATCCCCAGGCAGATGCCCAAAAGCGGCTTGCCGGTGGCGGCAAACTTGCGCACGGTCGCATCAAGATTCTTCTCCCGCAAAAAACGCATCGCATCGCCAAAGGCGCCGACCCCCGGCAAAATGGCCGCCGCCGCGGCCAGAATCGCACTCTCGTCGGAAGTTACGGCAACGTCATACCCCAGGCGTTCGACCGCTTTCGTCACGCTGTGCAAATTGCCCATTCCGTAATCGATGACCGCAATCGACACCGCCTAGAGCACTCCCTTCGTGGACGGTACGCCCTGCACGCGCGGATCGATGCTGGTCGCTTCGTCAAGCGCGCGGCCCAACGCTTTGAAAATCGCCTCGACCATATGGTGCGTGTTGTCTCCGTAATGAACGATCACATGCAGCGTGATGCGCGCTTCCAATGCGAATTTCCATAAAAACTCTTTGACGAGTTCCACGGTAAAGCTGCCGACATTGGCGCTCGGGAACGCCGCCCGATATTCCAGGTGCGGGCGGTTGCTGATGTCGATTATAACCTGCGCCAACGCTTCGTCCATCGGCACAAACACGCTCGCGTACCGTTTGATCCCTTTCTTGTCGCCCAATGCCTGCTTGACCGTCTGCCCCAGACAGATGCCGATATCTTCCGTCGTGTGGTGGTCGTCCACCTCAATATCGCCGATGGCGTTCAGCTTCAGATCAAAGTGGCCGTGCTTGACGAACAAATCCAGCATATGGTTCAAAAAAGGCACGTCGGTTTCAATCTCGCTTTGCCCGGTGCCGTCGATGGCGAATGAAAGCTGAATATCGGTTTCTCCCGTTTTCCGGATTACGCTGGAAGCTCTTCTATTTTGTTCGCTCATGGCTATTCCCCTTCTTTCCGCAACGTATTGGGCATTTGCGCAAGTCTTGCCTGAATCGCCCTGGCGTGGCCTTCCAGGCCTTCATGCCTGGCCAGAAGCATAATGTCCGCGCCATTGGTTGCCAATGCCTGCGCGCTGTAATGGATAAGCGACATCTTTTTCACAAAGTCGTCGACGTTCAACGGCGAGGAAAAACGCGCCGTACCGTTGGTCGGCAGCACATGGTTCGGCCCCGCCAAATAATCGCCGACCGGTTCGGAACTGTACGGTCCCAAAAAGACGGCGCCGGCATTTTCGATTTGCCCGACCCATTTGAACGGATCGGCAACCAGCAATTCCAAATGCTCGGGAGCGAGCCTGTTTACGGTGCGAATCCCCTCCGCCATGTCGGCTGCGGTCAAAATCGCGCCGTATGTCTGAAGCGACTTTTCCGCGATCGCTTTGCGCGGCAGCGAATCCAGTTGGCGCGCCACTTCCCGCTTGACTTCCTGCGCCAGCTTCAGCGAATCCGTCACGAGGATCGCCGCCGCCATCTCGTCATGCTCGGCTTGCGACAACAAATCCGCCGCCACATACGCCGGGTTGGCCGAGTCGTCCGCCAGGACGACGATTTCGCTCGGACCGGCGATGCTGTCGATGGCGACCGCGCCGAAAACGTATCGTTTCGCCAGCGCGACGTAAATATTGCCGGGACCGACAATTTTATCGACCGGTTGAATCGTTTCCGTTCCGTAAGCGAGCGCGGCGATTGCTTGCGCTCCGCCAACCCGGTACATTTCCCGCACGCCCGCTTCCGCCGCGGCAACCAAAATATACGGATTGATGCCCGCCGCGCCCGCCGTCGCCGGCGGCGTCACCATGACGATTTCCTGCACGCCGGCCACTTGCGCCGGAATTACGTTCATCAACACGGTTGATGGATAAGCGGCTTTGCCGCCGGGGACATACACGCCTACGCGGCGCAGCGGGCGGATGATTTGGCCCAAAGCCGTGCCGTCCTGCTGCCAATCCATCCAGGAAACGCGCTTTTGCCGTTCATGGTACGCGCGTATATTGGCCGCGGCTTTGCGGATCGCCGCAAGAAACGGCGCGTCGACTTGCGCATACGCCGCTTCAATTTCTTCATTGCTAACCCGCAGTTGATTGATTTTGACCTTGTCGAACTGTTCCGCATAACGGATCAGGGCGCCATCGCCTTCCGCCCGGACGGTTTCGATGATTTCCCGTACCATGCGGTTTTGCTCGGGCGATCCGTACTCCACTTTTCTCGCCTGCGAAAACTCGGCAGCTTTCACAATGCGCATCTCCCGCACCTCCTTTGCCTTCCGTTTAAACTTGTACAGGAATCACATGTTGCAGCAAATCGCACAATTCCTGAATCCGTTCGTTTTTCATCCGGTAGCTGACCCGATTGGCAATCAGGCGGCTTGTGATCGAGTGGATCTGTTCCAGTTCCACCAATCCGTTTTCCTTAATGGTCTGCCCTGACTCCACCATGTCGACAATGCGGTCGGCCAGCCCGATCAGCGGCGCAAGCTCGATGGAACCGTTCAGCTTGATCACTTCCACTTGCTGTCCCTTCTCGCGAAAATATCGGGATGCCACATTGGGATATTTGGTGGCGACCCGGGGATTCAGCACCGGCTGCCAATCCGGCAGACCGATGACCGACATGCGGCAGCGGGCGATCTGCAAATCAAGCAATTCGTATACGCGCCGATTTTCCTCCATCAATACGTCCTTGCCGGTTACCCCGATATCCGCCGCGCCGTATTCGACATAGGTCGGCACATCCACCGGCTTCGCCATGATGAACTCAATGCCGGCTTCGGCAAACGGCAAAATCAGTTTGCGCGTATCGTCCAGATCGTCCGGCAGCGGCAACCCGGCATCCCGGAACAACTTTGCCGCCTGTTTGTATATTCTTCCCTTCGGCATTGCCACTTTCAATAAATCCCGCGGCATGCGCGCACCTCCCCTGCTGTCCTCGCGCTTTTACACAAACGTCCAAATCTCCTCGTACCATTTGCCGGCATATTGCCCGCCGGTTCCGCCATTCGGCGCGGAGGCGGCGCTTTCTTTGTCCGCAACGCGCAGCGTTTCCACCATGTAGCCGCCGCGCGACCGCAATTCGCCAGCCGTTTGGAACGCCTTTTCCCGGTTGTCTGCCGTATACAAAATAAGGGCGCGGATATGGCTTTGCGCCGGAATGTCGGCAACCTGCATCATGCGGTTTGTCTCCAGGGCAAATCCGGTTGCCGGAGCCGGGCGGCCAAACTGCGTCAGCAGATTGTCGTATCTGCCGCCGCTTAACACGGGCGAACCGATTCCGGCGGCATAGCCTTCCATGACCATACCGGTATAATAAGAAAAATTCCCGCTCATCGTTAAGTCGATTGTGATATGCTCGCACACCCCGTAAGCGGCAAGCACGGCCCACACTTCGCACAGGTGGCGCAACGCCGCTTTGGCCGTCGCGCTCTCCGTAATTTCTTCCGCTTGTCCGCAAATTTCCCGGCCGCCGCGCAGCCGCAGGATGCCTTCCAGCTCGGCGTATGCCTTATCGTTCATGTTGAAACGGCGCAAAGCGGCGCGGTATCCGACAAAGTCGCGGTTTTGCAGCGCCTCTTTCAATTCGGCTTGCTCCGTTTCCCGGCCCGGCAACAGCGACGCCAGCAACCCGTTTAAAAATCCGACGGAGCCAAGCGCGATTTTAAATTTTTTCACGCCGGCAGCCTGTAAAGAAGCGATGGCCAACGCGACCATTTCCGCGTCCGCCTCCGGCGAAGCGTCGCCGACCAATTCGACGCCCGTTTGCACAAACTCCGAATCGCGTCCGGCTTCTTCCTCAATCGCCCGAAACACCGAAGCGTGATAAGACAGACGCAAAGGAAGCGGTTCATCCTTCAACAGCGACGCCACAACCCGGGCAATCGGAGCCGTCATATCGGAACGCAGCACGAGCGATGTGCCCCTGTTGTCCAAAAGCTTGAACAATTTATTGTTTGCCGTCGAGCTGGCCAGCCCAACCGTATCGTAATACTCCAATGTCGGAGTCATAATTTGCGTATAGCCCCACCGCTGCATGCACGCCAGCACCTGATGCTCGATGTGGCGCAGCTTCTCCACGGCTGCGGGAAGGAGATCCTTCATTCCCGGCGGCTTTTCGAAAACTTTGGGCAAAGACATGAAAGACACCTCATCGCGCTTTAGTATGCTACCATACTACCAAACTAAAGTAAGAGTACCGTTATTCTAGCATGAATGAGCAAACGCGTCAAATGGCGATGAAACGATTTGTGGAAATAAGCGAAATGCGGCACAATAGAAACAAACAAGTAAACGGCACACCCCGCTTTTGGGAGGAATGCGGCATGCCCAAAACGATTTTGTACGGTGCAATGGCCGGCATAATCATTGTGCTGCTGGCCTTGGGCTCTTATCTATATGTAAAAAAAATGTCCGAAAATGCGCAAAATCCGCCCGCGAAGGCCACGCCAACCACGCCCGCCGCAACTTCGCCGACGCCTTCCGCTCCCGCGCCGAAAACGCCGGAGCCCGATCCAATTGCGGCAATCATGTCCGCTTTAACCCTGCAGCAAAAAATCGGGCAAATGATCATGCCCGCGGCCGTGACGGCAAACGGCGCGCTCGCTCCTTCGTTTGCCGCCGATCTGGCAAAATACGGCTATGGCGGCGTCATCCTGTTTCGCGACGATATGCCCGATTTGCCGAAAACAGTCGCACTGACCGACGCAATCGGCAAAGCCGCCGGCGCGCTGCCGCCGTTTATCGCCACCGATCAGGAAGGCGGCAGCGTGTACCGGCTTACTTTCGGCACAAGCCTGCCAGGCAACATGGCGCTTGGCGCGGCACATTCCCGGTCAGGCGCTTACGCCGCCGGCAGCCTGATCGGCGAGGAACTGTCCGCTTTGGGAATCAATACGGATTTTGCCCCGGTGCTTGACGTTAACAACAATCCGGACAATCCGGTGATCGGCGTCCGGTCGTTCGGCGCCGATCCGCAGTTGGTCGCCAAGTTGGGCTCGGCGGAAATTCAAGGCTTGCACGCTTCCGGCGTAATCGCCGCGGCCAAACATTTTCCCGGGCATGGCGACACGGACGTCGATTCGCACCTGGGCCTGCCTGTCATTCCTTACGACAAATCAAGATTGGAGAAAATCGAGCTCATCCCGTTCAAAAGCGCCATCGCACATGGCGTCGACATGATCATGGCCGCGCATATTACTTTCCCGGCGCTGGAGCAAACGACGGTTGTTTCCCGATTGGACGGTTCCAGGATTACTCCCCCCGCTTCGCTGTCGCATGCCGTGCTTACCGATCTGTTGCGCCACGAATTGGGCTACGAAGGCGTGATCGTGACGGACTCGCTGCAGATGAAAGCCGTAACCGACCACTTCGGCAGTGAACAGGCGGCCGTCATGGCCGTGCAGGCGGGGGCGGATCTTTTGTTGATGCCGCAAAACCCCGGCGATCTCGTTGCCAGACTTATGCAAGAAGTCAAGAGCGGCGCCATACCCGAAAGCCGGATTGACGAGTCGGTCCGCCGCATTTTGACCTTGAAGGAGAAATACGGATTATTCGCCACCGCCGGGCGGCAAACGCCCCTCACGGAAAAAATCGCACAAGCGCAGGCGAAAGTCGCCTCGCAAGCGCACCGGCAAACCGCGCAAAAGCTTGCCGAAAACGGCGTGACGTTGGTGAAAAACGAACGGAACACGCTGCCTTTTACTGTTCAAGACAACGCCCGCCTCCTCATCCTCGCTCCGGACAACGGAACGCTGCAGACGATGCGGCGGACGGTTGCGCAACTTCTGCCGGACGGCCATGTGCGGATCGACGCATTTTCATACGCCGGCCTGGCGCAAATGACGCCGGACATGCGGCAAGCTGCCGCCCGTTCCGACTATGTGCTCATGGCCACGAGCAATTTGACGAAAGCGGGCAAAAGCGGCCGATTTGCCGCCGATGTTGTCAGCGGCATGCGGGCGCAAGCCAACAGGCTCGCCGTGATGGCGTTGGACAGCCCGTACGATTTGGCCTACATTCCGAATGCGCCCGCTTACCTGGCCATCTACGGCAGCGTCGCCAACGTGAATCTGGATGCCGGATTGCGTGCGGTGTTCGGGAAGTACAACCCGACCGGCAAATTGCCGGTGTTCATCCCCGACCGCCTGCACGGCGGCAACCTTTATGAAATCGGCGCCGGTCTTTCCTATTAAACGCTTAATATTCTACCGGATGCTTGATGTAATTCCCGCCGGTGACAACATACAGCTTGTATGCGTTTGCGCCGGGAATGTCGAACATTTCATAACTGTCGCAGCCCATGCAATACTTATACGGATTTTGGTCGGTGATAAAAAAAACCACATTCCATCGCCAATCCGGCTTCAACGGAATGATGAGCGTTTCTGCCACCGTTTCGTGCCCCATAATGGCAACCGCAAAGGAAACATGCAGCAGCCCTTTGGTTTTGGTCCGCATCGGCTCTGTGGCGCCGCGCTTATTACGCGAAAACGCCTGATCGTCAAACTCCCTTTCGTGTTTGCCGTCCGTCGCTTCGACCCGCAACGTATATGCGGCAAATGCGCTTGGCTGTTTTGTGAAGGTGATTTCGGCCCGGTCCTGATGTTGCCGATATAACATTGTCAGGACAAGCAAAAACGAAATTGCCCAAAAGGCGTAATAGTAAAATTTCCGGATCCTCATTCCCGAGCCTCGCTTTCTCCCGGCCATTATCCGTTAAAACTCCCGGCATAACCGCAAATACCGCCGCAGCAGTTCGGCGGCGTCCGTTACATCCGCCGTTTTCGGCAGCTCGTCATGATCCGCGCAGACGGCGCATTTATAATGCGGGTCAATGGCATAATGGCGTACGCAAACCGGTTTGCGGGGGCCGTCCGCCAACACATATCCGTTCCGTTCTTGGCGAAACCAAAACGCATCAAGCGGCAAGGCGAGCCCACGCCCATCCAGCTTGATGTAACTTTCCTTCAGCGTCCAAATATCGAAAAAATAGTCCGATCTGTCCGCCTCCGGCAGTTGCCGCAAAGCGGCGGCCTCTTCAGCGGCAAAAAAACGTTCGGCGATCTGAAAACGGATCGGGCGCACCCGTTCGATATCGACGCCGACCGGAAAGCGGGCAAATGCGCAAACGACCCAGCAGCCGGAATGGGAAACATTAAAATGAAATGTCCCCGCTTCGGCAAGCGCAGGCTTTCCGTGCGCATTCGCAGTAAAGCGAAGCGAGGAAGGCGCTTTCGAAAGACATAATGACGCCTGCATCCGGACAGCGGCATCGCCGATCAGGGAACGCAGCCTGTCGGCTTCTTTTTTATACCGCAAAATCCGTTCGCGTCTTGCTGCCGGCAGCGTTTGCAGGCAACTTTGCACAAGCTCGGCGCCGAAACGCAAATCCGGTTCGCATTTGATGGCCACTATCCGCATCGTTTAGCTTCCTTTTTCAGACAGGTTTTCACGGATTACGGTCAGCGGATTGCCCGCCACGAACGAGCCGGCGGCAACGTCTTTATGCACAACGGAGCCGGCGCCGACAACAGCGTTATCGCCGATTACAACGCCGGGCAAAATGGTGCAGTTGGCCCCGATCATCACGTTGGAGCCGATATGCACTTCCCCGAGCCGGTATTCACGGATTAAATACTCATGCGCGAGGATCGTGGTATTATAGCCAATGATCGTATTCCGCCCAATATGTATCAACTCGGGATAAAACACATCAACCATTGTCATCAGCGCGAACGCCGTGTTCTCCCCCACTTTCATACCCAGCGCATGCCGATACAACCAATTTTTCAGGCGCAAGGACGGTGAATAGCGGCAGATTTGCACGATGATAAAATTTTTTATGGCTTTCCACAAACTGACCGTTTTGTAGATTTGCCAGAGCGAATTCGGTCCTTCAACCGGGTAACGGCGGGTGTTTCTCATCGCTTTTGCTCCACAAACGAAAACCGCGAAACGATCGGATCCAGATAGCGCTCCTTGGCGAGCCCGCTCTTGCGGCGCCATACAATCAGCGCAATTGCCGCAATGATCAGCAAAACAGCCAGCAATTGGGAGATCCTGACGTTCCCGTAATACATAATACCCGGCTCAAACAAGAGGCGCATCGGCGACCATAATGCCTGCATCAATCCGGCCAACCAGTCGGGTCCGGTAAACGCCAGACTATCCGTGCGCAGGCCCTCGACAAAAAAGCGGCCAAGCGAATACCAGATGATGTAACTGAAAAACAGTTCGCCGGAGCGCAAAAACGGCCGGCGGCGCAAGTAGAACAAAATCAGCAACCCAGCGATATTCCACACGGACTCATATAGAAACGTCGGATGGTAGTACGTCCCGTCAATATTCATTTGCTTTACGATAAAATCGGGCAGATGCAGCGTATGGCGCAAAAACGCTTCGCTTACCGGGCCGCCGTGCGCCTCCTGATTCATGAAATTGCCCCAGCGGCCGATGATCTGGCCGATGATCAAACTGGGCGCGCAAATATCGACGATGCGCCAGAAGTTATAGCCTTTTCTCCGAACATAAAAATAACCGGCAACGACGGCGCCGATCAGCGCGCCATAAATGGCGATTCCGCCGTGCCATATTTTGAACACCTCGGCCAGATTGTTGCGATAGTCCTGCCATGAAAACGCGACATAATAAATCCGGGCGCCGATGATGGCGGAAGGGGCGCCAATCAACAACAAGTCCATGAAGAAATCCTGATGAATGCCGAAACGCTTGCCTTCGCGAATCGCCAATAACAGCCCGGCCAACGCCCCTATGCCCAAAATGATGCCGTACCAGCGAATTTCAATCAGGCCAAGGGTTAGCGCAACCGGGTTCAAATGGGAAGCCAGATCATGCATTGCCAAAACTCCCAACTATAATTGGTCTATTCAAATTCATCCAATTCTTCATTGATTGTTTCCGTCAATTTGTTCGTAAACTGCAGCGCGGCGTTAAAGCCCATTCTTTTCAGCCGGAAATTCATCGCGGCAACCTCGATGATGACGGCAAGGTTGCGCCCGGGGCGCACGGGAATGGTCACAAGCGGCAAATCCGTGTCTATGATTCTTGTCGTCTCTTCATCGATCCCTAAACGGTCATACATTTTGTCTTCCTGCCAGGTTTCCAATTTGATGACCAATGTGATTTTTTTCTCGCTGCGAATCGCACCCGCGCCAAAAAGCGTCATGACGTTAATAATGCCGACGCCGCGAATCTCCAGCAAATGTTTGATCAGTTCGGGAGCGTTTCCGAGCAGGACGTTGTCCGCGGTTTGGCGAATTTCCACGGCGTCATCGGCAATTAAGCGATGGCCTCTCTTCACCAGTTCCAACGCGGTTTCGCTCTTGCCGATCCCGCTTCCGCCGATAATTAAAATCCCGACGCCGTACACATCGACCAATACGCCATGAATCGTCGTTGTCGGAGCCAGCCTGTTTTCCAGGAAGCTGGTAATTCTGCTGGCCAAAATCGTTGTGGCCACCGGGCTGCGCAATACCGGAAACTCGCGCCGTTCCGCCGTTTCCAGCAGTTCGGGCGGCACATCCTGCCCCCTGCTGATCAAGACGCACGGGGTTTCCTCTTCACACAGCTTGGACATTCTTTCCCGCTTTGCCGCCGAGCTCAACGTTTCCAAAAACGTCAATTCGGTTTTCCCCAATATTTGGATGCGTTCTTTCGGATGATAATTGTAGTAACCGGCGATCTCCAACCCCGGCCGGTACAAATCAGCTACGGTAATCGGGCGCTTTAATCCGGATTCGCCGCACACGACTTCCAGATTGAATCGTTGTACGAGCTCGGACACTTTCAACTTTTTCGGCATCCATTCATTCCCCTTTTTCCGCAGATGATTTCAATTTGCCCCATAATGTATTCATCGTAAAGCAATTGGCAATTGAAATCAATATGAAGAAGCAGGCCGGCGATTCATCGCCGGCCTGCTTCGGTTGATGCCCGGTAACGCTTATCTCTCATTCTCCGTAGAAAATGGACTTTTCCGTTTCCTTGTCAAAGACGTGAATCTTGTTCATATCGAGCGCCAGTTTCACGTTCGTTCCTTCTTTCAAACCTGCGCGGCCGTCAACACGGGCGATAATCGTATCTTTGCCGACGCCGTTGATGTACAGGAACATTTCGTGGCCCAGGTTTTCGGCAACTTCGATGAACACGTTCACGACGCTTTGCGGAGAAGCTTCCAGGAAGATCGGCTCCTGATGAATGTCCTCCGGGCGGATGCCCAGGATGACTTCCTTATTGGCGTAGCCTTTTTCCCGCAGTGTAGCGGCTTTCCCTTCCGGAATCGGAACGGAAATGCCTTCCGCTTTGAACAGCAGTTGGCCGGCGCTTTCCTGCAGTTGGCCGTTAATGAAGTTCATCGCGGGCGATCCAATGAAGCCGGCGACGAACAGGTTAACCGGATAGTTGTAAACATCTTCGGGAGATGCAGCCTGTTGAATAACGCCGTCTTTCATAATAACGATACGGTCGCCCATCGTCATGGCTTCCGTTTGGTCGTGGGTAACGTAAATGATCGTCGTTTCCAGACGTTTGTGCAGTTTGCTGATTTCGGCGCGCATCTGTACGCGCAATTTCGCATCCAGGTTGGACAACGGTTCGTCCATCAGGAACACTTGCGGTTCGCGCACAATCGCGCGGCCCAAGGCGACACGCTGGCGCTGACCGCCGGACAACGCTTTCGGTTTGCGATCCAGCAAATGCTCGATATCGAGAATTTTGGCCGCTTCGCGAACGCGGCGGTCGATGTCGGCCTTTTTAAATTTGCGCAATTTCAAACCGAAGGCCATGTTTTGATAAACGTTCATATGCGGATACAAGGCGTAAGACTGGAACACCATCGCGATATCGCGGTCTTTCGGGGCAACATCGTTCACAAGGCGGTCGCCAATGTACAGTTCGCCTTTGGAGATTTCTTCCAGGCCGGCAATCATCCGCAAAGTTGTGGATTTGCCGCAACCGGACGGACCTACGAGAACAAGAAACTCTTTGTCCTTAATTTCCAGGTTGAAATCGGAAACGGACGGCGTTTCGGAACCCGGATAAATTTTATAAACGTTGTTCAAGCGCAATCCTGCCATACAACTCTCCCCCTAAACAGTGAAATCTTCCATATCTATCTTACTCCACCCCGGCATGAAAGACTATGCACATTCCTTACAAAAATCGCCGCCGCATTTTCGTTACTTTGTACAATGCCTGCGAATCCGCTTTGCGAATACGCTTGATGCACATAACGGAGAGGAAAGCTATACCGTATGCTTCGCCGCCTTGATCAGCATCAGCGCCAGTTTCACCAGCACCGCGTCACTGAAAATCCGAACATCCATGCCGATTTCCTGTTTGAGCCGGTCGAGCCGGTACAACAGCGTGTTCCGGTGTATGTAAAGCGTTTTCGCCGTCTCGCTTACGTTGCAGTTTAATTCGAAAAACTGCTCGAGTGTTTTCAACATTTCGCTATCCAGGACATGATCGAGGTTTTTCCAAACACGCTCGATATAGCGCTCCTTTTCCCGTTCCGGCACAGCATTGAGCAACCGGTCCAGGACGAGTTTCCAGGGAAGATGGACGTTCGCGCCAAGATGGAACGATTTGCCCAGACTGATAGATTCCCGCAGCTCGGCAATGACGGACAGCAATTTTTTGGCCGGCACAAACGGGTACGAAACGGCCACATGGCAATCTTCGCCCCATTCGCTGATCATCATTTCGTACAAACCCTGGGCAAGCTCTTGCAGCGATTCTTCCAGGCGCAAAAGTTCTTCACCCGGATTCGCGTCCGTCTCGTCGGAAGCATCGATGATTTCCGGCGGACCGAGAATGAGCCATTCCATATCTTTGAGCGGAATAATCGTCACTTCCGCGGCAAAGTAAGATTCCAGCAATGCGGGCAAACTTTCGCTTTTCGCATGTTTTTGTTCCGATTCTCCCACCACAAGCAAAAGCGGCACTTTGGACGCGTAAAAAGCCGAAACCGAACGGTAGCACTCCGGCAGTTCGGCGGCG
Source organism: Bacilli bacterium (assembly GCA_036381315.1). Lineage (NCBI taxonomy): Bacteria > Bacillati > Bacillota > Bacilli > Bacilli bacterium. The sequence continues at coordinate 37,491 of DASVDB010000052.1, forward strand.
ATATTTCCCGCTTCAAGATGATCGTTTATCCATTCGCGCAGTTCGGCAAATTTCCCGTCATCCCGCCGGCGGAAAAACTGCCATTTTTCCCGGGAAGAGCGATGCGCCGTAAGGGCCATGGCAATGAGCCGCTTTTCCGTTCGGGTCAACAGCGCTTCATTGATAGCCAACGTTTGCAACGTTTCGTCATGTTCCGGCTGCAGATAAAAATGAGTTGTGGAATCGATGGTGACAAACTCCCCGCCGGTCGGATCGGATAAACGCTTCCATTCTTTCAGCGGAATGTGCCCGTAGGCAAAACGCATATCCAGCAATCGTTCGAGCTCATTTTTTACCTGTTCCCAATCCATATGTCCTCCTAAAGCGCAAAAACCTTTCATCTATTGTAGCATAATTGGGATAAAAGCAAACGATTCGGCAAAAACTGTGGAAAACGCAATCTTCCGAGGGGGAATCACGATTTCCACTTTTACACTACGGTACGGAAGAGGCGAGGTTGCATTCACGCTTCCGCCGGAAATTCACGCGGAGACGATCATGTACCGCGCGGAAACGGCGGGCGATGCAGGACAAACGATCCGCCATGCGCTGGCAAACCCGATCGGAACGCCCAGGCTGGCCGATATCGCGCGCGGGAAAAAGAATGCGGTCATCATCATCAGCGACGCGACGCGGTTAAATCCCAGCCATTTATTTTTGCCCGAACTGATCAACGAATTAAATTCGGCAGGCATTCCCGATCAGGCGATAAAAGTGATTGTTGCATTAGGCGCGCATCGCAAACAGTCGGAGGAGGAATTGCGGGCGTTGGCAGGCGATGCCGTTTTCAGCCGCGTGTCGGTGGAAAACCATTCCGCGCAAAGCGCGGATTGCACGCCGCTGGGAACGACTTCATTCGGAACGCCTGTCGAGATAAACAGCCAGGTGGTCCGGGCGGACATCCGCATATTAACCGGGAACATCGAGCCGCACCGTTTGGCCGGAATGTCCGGCGGCGTCAAAGCGCTTATGCCCGGAGTGGCCTCCGTGAAAAGCATTGAGCATAACCATTCGCTGTCGTTTCGCCAGCAAGCGAAAATCGGCCGCCTCGATAATCCGGTGCATGCGGATATGATGGAAACATTGCGGTTTTTGCCGGTTCACTTTTTGTTCAATACGGTGGCGGATCACGACAAACATTTGCTGTTTGCGGCGGCAGGCGACGTTGTGAAGGCGCATGAGGCGCTATTGCAAAAGGCGAGAGAGATGTTTATCGTCAAAACCGAAGCAAACTTTGATTTGGTGATCGCGTCCGCCGGAGGCCATCCGAAAGATATGCAATTGTATCAAGCCGCAAAATCGCTGCAAAACGCCGCGGCGCTTGCCAAACCGGGCGGCGCGATCGTTTTGGCCGCGCGCTGCGAGGAAGTGTTCGGCAACGGCACGTTGCAAACATGGCTGGAAACGATGCGGGATTTTCCGCAAATGTTGGCGGCGCTCAGCGAAAATTTTCGATTGGGAGCCCACAAGATCAGGCATATTGCCGAAATCGTCGCGCGGCACCGCGTATTTCTCTACTCCGATATTCCCTCGCCGCTTGTCCGGTTATGCGGGTTTGCGCCTGTGGCCGATTTGCCGGAAACGATTACCGAACTCGCCCACTCCGCCGGCAAAATCGCCGTTATGCCTTGCGCCGCATTGACCTTTCCGAATTAAAAAGGCAGCCTCGGTGGCTGCCCGGTAAAATGCCCTAAAACCCTTTATACTGCGGTTCTTCGTTTTCAATTTGTTGGACGCGCGATTCAATCTGCTGGCAAATCTGCTGCGTAGACTTCGCGGCATTTTCAAACAACGTTTTCGCTTCCTGGTTTTGGGTGTTCAGCGCGAATTGCTCCAGGCTTGCCTGGGCGCTTTTTAATGAAGCCACACATGTTTTGACTTGCGTTGCCACCGTCATTTTTTTCACCACCCTTCACCTTTTTAATATGGCGAGGCGGCCTAAAATTCATAAATGGAACATTCCGTCAGCCGAATCTTTCCGTGATCGCTCATAACCGCCCCGTTTGCTACAAATAATCAATGAAGAAGCGCTACCTTGAAGAAGGAGCAACAAGGAGGAGCAACATGGCCAATAACAAGAAAAAAAAGCTTACGCCCATTCAACAGGAATATCAGCAGTTTGCCAAAGCGCGCGAACCGTCGCGAACCGTGTGGAAAAACTGTTTTCGCGCCTTTATATCGGGAGGCGCAATCTGTGCGGTGGGGCAAGGAATTCAACAGTTTTTTATTACGTTTGCGGATTTTGACAAAAAAACGGCCAGCAGCCCGACAGTAGCCGTGCTGATTTTTATCTCGGTGCTATTAACCGGCTTTGGCGTATACGACAAATTCGCGCAATGGGCCGGCGCGGGTTCGGCTGTGCCGGTTACCGGGTTTGCCAATTCGATGGCGTCCGCGGCGATCGAACACCGCAGCGAAGGTTTGGTGCTCGGCGCCGCCGCCAAAATGTTCAAGCTGGCCGGCGCGGTGATTGTATTCGGCACCGTGACCGCTTTTATCGTCGGCATTGTGCATGCGATCATTAATCCCGGTTCAGTGGGAGGAGGATCCTGAAATGCTGAAGGGCCATCAAAGCTGGGTATTTCCAAATCGGCCTGTAATTATCGGCACGGCGACTGTCGTAGGACCTTTCGAAGGCCAGGGGCCGCTGGCGCATGCTTTCGACATCATCCACGGCGATTTGTCGCTCGGGCAAAAAAGCTGGGAAAAAGCGGAGAAAACGCTGCTGGAAGAATCGACAAAATTGGCGATTGAGAATGCCGGACTCACCGCCGGACAAATCCAGTTTTTTATCGGCGGCGACCTGATGAACCAGATTATCAGTACAACGTTCGCGGCGCGCACCATGAACATCCCCTATTTGGGCGTGTTCGGCGCATGTTCCACGTCCATGGAAAGCCTGGCGCTTGCGGCGCAGTTGGTCGACTCCGGCGCGGCGCGTTACGCGCTTGCCGCGACCACAAGCCATAATGCCAGCGCGGAAAAACAATTCCGCTATCCGACGGAATACGGCAGCCAAAAGCCGCCGACCGCCCAGTTTACCGTAACCGGCTCCGGCGCGGCGGTCGTAGCCGCCAAGGGCGAAGGCCCCGTTATTACAGCGGCGACCATCGGCAGAATTGTCGATATGGGAAGCAAAGATCCTTTCAATATGGGCGCAGCCATGGCGCCTGCCGCTGTCGACACCATCCAGGCGCATTTTCGCGATTTGCAAATCGAACCGAATCATTACGATCTGATCGTGACCGGCGATTTGGCCAAAGTAGGCCACGCCATCGCCAACGATCTGTTTGCCAAACACGGGTTTCCCATTTACCAAACCCAATATGACGACTGCGGAATGATGATTTACGATTTTACCAAACAAGATGTGCAAGCCGGTGCGAGCGGCTGCGGCTGTTCGGCAGTCGTTACATACGGCTACCTCTTGAAGAAATTGCGCAATAAAGAGCTCAATCGGATACTGGTTGTCGCAACCGGAGCGTTATTGTCGCCGATTTCTTTTCAACAAGGCGAAAGCATCCCGTGTATCGCGCACGCGGTCGCAATCGAGAATATGGAGGCGGGTGGTTGACATGATGCCTTACGTTTGGGCGTTTTTAATCGGAGGCGCCATTTGTGTGATCGGGCAAATTTGCTTTGACGTGTTTAAGCTCACTCCGGCTCACACGATGACAACTCTTGTCGTAGCCGGGGCCATATTGGACGGTATCGGCTTATACGATCCGCTAATCAATTTTGCCGGAGCCGGCGCATCCGTGCCGATTACGAGTTTCGGCAATGCGCTCGTGCACGGGGCGCTTGAAGAGTTGAAACGGGACGGCTGGATCGGCATTATTTCCGGGATTTTTGAAATCACTAGCGCGGGCATATCGGCGGCGATCATCTTTTCTTTTTTGGCGGCATTGGTGTTTAAACCGAAAGGGTAAAGAATTGGTCCGCATACGTAAAAACCGTCCGGTAAATTCGCCGGACGGTTCTTTATGGACAACCCCAATCGCTTGCGGCGTGTCGGGGGATCGCGCTTTGCGGAAAGCTCGCGATGTTTGTTCTGTGATGAGCCATGGAGGATTCGAACCTCCGACACCCTGATTAAAAGTCAGGTGCTCTACCGGCTGAGCTAATGGCTCGCAATGGTGGAGGGTGATGGATTCGAACCACCGAACCAGTGAAGGAACAGATTTACAGTCTGCCGCGTTTGGCCGCTTCGCTAACCCTCCAAACTAAAAGGCCAAATAGCTCGGGATAGAATTGATATGATTCCACAAGGAGCAAAAAATGGCGGAACTGACGGGATTCGAACCCGCGATCTCCTGCGTGACAGGCAGGCATGTTAGGCCTCTACACCACAGTTCCCTATTCTGATTTGCCGTTCTCATAGGCGGGATTCGCTCCGGAAAGTCAGCAACGTGAAATATAATACATTATTTTTAGCCGAATGTCCAGCGGGGATTGCGGATATGAACAAGAGGCAATGACCGGCCCGCCCTCCTGAAAGAACGTACCCTTGATCTGCCTGGAAATTCCGCGGTACCACCGCCGGGCGTAACCCGGGTAGCGCGAAGCCGAAACGATCTCCCGACGGGTTTACGCCGCGGCAGCCGGCCAGCTTGCCGGGCCGAATTTCTTTATTGGCTTGATGAATCCTGAATGAATACGCCTTCATGGCGGATGCGCCTCCTTTTGAATCTCAGCCGATTCCGATTGACGAATTGCAGCGAAAGCCGCGACAACCCCCGCCCAACCGTGTCGTCGCGAAAATGCCGCCGGACTTACGCATAACGCTCGATCCGGCGGCCTGTTTCCCCGCGATGCGGCTATGGCATGGGGGCGCTCCGTATTTTATTTTGCGAATAAATCGATTTATTGCTTGACGTTGAATTCGTCGATTTGTTTTTGCAGTTCCGCTTTGACATCTTCAATGCCCGCCGCCTTCAACTTATCGATGACCGTGTTGAATGCCTCGTCCACATTTTTGACGGCGCCGATATAGATCGGGTACATATACTGCGACGAAACGTTGGTAATATTCGCCATCTGCGTCTTCACGTTGTCGGCGTTGAAGGAAAAGGTCAAATATTTCGGAATAACCAGATTTTGCTTGAGTTGCTCCTGCAACTCGATATATTGCGGCGTCCAGTCAGCCATCGGCTTAAACTCGTTTTTGTTGGTGAACCAAAATCCGGCGGCATCCGGCGGATAATCGTTGTCCTTCGCCGAAACGCCCGGCGGCAGGCCGATCTTGCCGTCGTCCGTAATCACGTAGTTTTTGCCCTCGACGCCAAAATACACAAGGTAATTGTAAGACGGGTCTTCCATAATCAGATCCAGCGCCATCAACGCGCGTTCCGGATTTTTCGAGCTGGCCGGCACGGCCACCCCGTTGTTCATCGGACTGGCCAGTTTCTCCTTGCCGTTTGGCCACCATACCGGAATGATGTCGGTGGGAATGCCTTTGGACTGACACTGGCTCATAATGCTTTGCAAATCCTGGGTGTTGCCCAAAGCCACTCCGACTTTGCCTTCACAGAATTGATCCTTGCTGCGCACTTTGTTCGCATACGGGTTTTTAATGACATAGCCTTTGTCGTACCAGTCTTTCATGATGCCGGCGGCCCATTTTTCCGCACTGAGAATCGGTTCATCGATCTGGGAATAAATCTGGCCCGAATCGTCCGATTGTTCATATCCCACGCCAACCGCGGCGGCGTTGGTCGTCGCCAGATTGAAATAGCTTGTCTTTTCTTCCAGCAGATTGTAGAACGGCATCGGCAAATCCGTGTTCGAATCCATGGAAAGGGGAATCATTTCCGGATTGTTTTTCTTGAGGGCGGCAAAATACGGTTCCAACTCGGAAAACTTGTGAATTTCCGGGACATTGTATTTTTCGCGCAAATCTTTGCGAATCAACGCGGCCTGGACTTTCTTGTCCGGCGAAGAAGTCGGAATCATAAAATATTTGCCGTCAATCATCGTACCGTTCCAAATATCCTGGGAGGTCGCTTTCCAATGCCGCGGCATATACTTCTGCAACATCTCTTGCGTCAGCGGCATAAACGCACCTTTCGCCGCTTCCTGCGCGTAGAAGTTCCAGTCCGCCGTGTAGATCAAATCGATCGGCTCGCCGGAAGCTAGCAGCAGCGGATATTTCGACTGCAGGTTCCCCCAATCGATATAATTGATCTCCAACGTCGCATTGATATCCTTTTGCAATTTCTCGTTCACCTGCTTCAGGACGTCGGGCAGCCCTTGGGGCGCCGCGCCCAACAAGTACATCGTCAACTGGACCGGCTTTGAGGTGTCGATTCCGGATCCCTCACCTTCACCGCTTGCTTGTCCGGCGGCGCTTGCGTCATCCGAATTGGCGGAATTCGCCGTCTGGTTGTTATTCGCCCCATCGGCCGAACTGCCGCTATCGCTGCCGCCGCAACCGGCCAAGACGAGCGAGAACGTAATCAAGAACGCGAGCAATGCAATCGCGAATTTGCCATGCGCTTTCATCTGTAACCCCTCCTGATATGGTAATTATAAATATATAAATCCGGTTAAGCCGGCATTTATATCGTTATCCTTTGACCGCCCCGATCGTAATGCCTTTGACGAAGTATTTTTGCACGAACGGATAAACCAGCACGATCGGCCCGGTAGCCACCACCGTCATCGCCAACTTGAACGTTTCCTTGGGCAACTGCACATTTCCCATATGCTGTCCGAATTGACCCGAAACGTTCATCATCGACAGCATCTGATACAAGGTGTACTGCAACGGAAACATATTTTGGTGTTCAACGAACATCATCGGCGTCCACCAGTCGTTCCAGTACGCAAGCGCCATGAACAATCCAATGGAGGCCAAAGCCGGTTTCATGAGCGGAAACACGATCCGCAAAAAAATTCGCATATCGTTGGCCCCGTCTATTTTGGCCGATTCCACAACGGCATCCGGTATGGTCGATTTGATAAAGCTGCGCAAAATCAGGATGTAGATGACAAAATTAACTGCCGGACTCAAGATCAGCACCGAATAGCTGTTTTTCATATGCAGGTAGCGCACCAGCAAGATGTAGTACGGAGCCAATCCACCGTTGAACAAGGTCGTGAAAAACAGGTAGAAGGCCAGTCCGTTGCGGTATTTCACGTCTTTGCGGTACATCACGTAAGCGCCCATCGCGGAGAAAAACAACGCTGCCGCCGTTCCGACCACCGTAACGATAATCGACACTTTATAAGAGGTGAGTACTTCGCCCGGAGACCGAAAAATGAACTTGTACGCATCCAGCGAAAAATGCCGCGGTATCAGTGTGTAGCCGTGCACCAGGATGTGGCTTTCCGAAGACAGGGAGCTGTCCAACAAGACAACAAACGGTAACAGTGCGAACAGCGCCATGATCAGAATGACCGCGTGGAACATTATGGTTGCGAAGTCGTTTTTGGATGCAGCCTCCAATTTTTTCACCGCCTTTTTGCCCGGTTGGTTAAAAGAGCGCATAGTCTTT
>DASVDB010000053.1 GCA_036381315.1 Bacilli bacterium
GTTATCCGACAATTTGACGGCGGCCAGTTCCTCGCTGATCGAATCCAGTTTGACTTTTAACACAATAATGCCAATGTTTTGAAGTGAGTTCACATCTTTAATCACACGGGCAACGGCAAATGCTTTCGTTTTGCTGCCGGAGGCGCTGTCCAAAGACGGTATCCAGACGAGTTTCCCTTTCGCCTCAACCACTTCCTTGAACCAGGGCTCTTTCTCGACGCCCTCCTTTATGGACCCTTGTCCGATAACCGCCTTGCTGCCGTCCAGATAAATCAATTGGATCGAATCAATCGCTGAATCCACCAAAAGATATTTGTTGAATTGATCGCTTATGTCCCTGGATAATGTCAATTGCTCATAGGAATCCGCCGTTTCTTGGTATTTTTGCACATTATCCATAAATATTTTATCGGCAATCAATTGGTTGGAAACTTGCGCATACTTGGCAAAAATCAGATCAAGCCGCAAATTCGTTTGAATAATCGTTTCCTGTGAACTGGCTTCCGCTTTATCGGTAATGGTTTGCTTGGCAACCTCAAACGAAATGATGCCAACTAGCAATACAAACAGCACGATGCTGACAAAAAACGCCAGAAACAATTTCATTCCGACAGATCTGGCAGGGTTGAATTTATGCAGATTCATTGCTTCACCGCCCTAATAGGAATAAGCTGGAATGCTTCTTATTTCGACAAAAAAGTTTGGAATCCTTTAAAATGAGACAGAAAATCTTTCAAATTCTTTTCCGCATCAAGTTAAGCGGAGCGACCGGCTGATCGGTGCGCACGCGGACAATTTGCAGCGGGTGGCGGGCGGCATCAAGCCGATTGCCTTCCTCGTCGCGAATTTCCGTGACAGTCTGCCGGAATAACGTTCCACTCGGGCCGAAAAATTCAATTTCCTGGCCTGTTTTGAAATGATTTCTTTGTTGAATGCGCGCGCATTTTGACTCTTCATCGTAATCGAGCACAACACCGGCGAAATCGTATGCCGCGGCTTTCTCCTGTTCGCCGTAGATATGGTCCTCGTGGCCGGGTTTGCCAAAATAAAATCCCGTATTCAAAGGGCGGTTGGCCGCTTTCCAGATATCTTCGACCCACTCCCGTTGCAATTCATAATGGTCGGGGTCGGCCAAATAAGCGTCAATCGCCCGCCGGTACGCGCTGACCACAGTCGCGACATAATGCAGGCTGCGCATCCTCCCTTCAATTTTAAAACTGTCGATTTCCGCATTGATCAGCGCGGGAACATGTTCGATCATGCCCATATCCTTTGCGCTCATCGCAAACGGATCATCGTCCTGGTCGTTTATTTGAAAAGCAAAGTCGTCAAGCGCCTTTTGGCCGCCTTGCTCGTACAAATCGTATTTCCAGCGGCACGATTGGCAGCAACCGCCGCGGTTCGAGTCCCGGCCGGTAAAATGATTGGACAAAACACAGCGTCCGGAAAAAGACGAGCACATCGCGCCATGAATGAACGTTTCAATCTCGATATCCACGCGGCGCTTGATTTCGCGAATGTCTGCGAGGCTAACTTCCCGCGCCAATACAACGCGACTTAGCCCTTCTTCTTTCCAAAACCGGACGGCTTGCCAATTCATTGTCGATTGCTGCGTGCTCAGGTGAATCTCCAATTGCGGAGCCGCTTGTTTGGCTGCTTCGATAATGGCCGGATCAGCGGCGATGATGGCGGATATTCCCGCTTCCTGCAAGCCGCGCAAATAGTCGGGTATGCCGTCCAAATCTTCATTATGCGCATAAATATTGGCCGCCACAAAGACTTTTGCGCCATATTGGCGCGCAAACGCCACGCCTTCCCGCATCTCGTCCAGGGTAAAATTATCGGCATTGGAGCGCAGTCCGTATTTTTGCCCGCCTATATATACAGCATCGGCGCCATAGTGCACCGCAAATTTCAGCTTTTCCAAATTTCCCGCCGGGGCAAGCAACTCCGGGCGTTTCAATGTCCGCCCGCTTTTCGTCGCCCGCGTTTTGGGCATGTCCAATGTTGCCGTCATGTTGTCCGACCTGCCTTTCCAATCAGCTCTAGTAAACTTGTTCTTTGTAAAAAAATCCGTATGAAAGTTCCCGCTTCGGGTCCTGCTTTCGTTTGATCGCTTTCAGCCAATCTTCATTGAATTCATATGTCGCGGGGTTCGCGACGTAAGCGTCAATCGCTTGCCGGTAAGCTCTCAATACGGTTTCATTGTAGTCCGCCGGTTTCAACAATGCTTCAATTTTGATGCTGTCAATTCCGCCATCCAGCAATTCCGGCAAATTTTCAATCATGCAGATGTCGTCCGAACTCATAATATGCGTACCGTTGACATCCTCGAAAATGGGGAATGTTTGATTCGGACGCTCCGACTCCACCAGATACATGCCCCGCGCCTTATCGTACGTTTCCGCGCCCGTATCTTTATGCGCATGCCGCATGAAATGCGTAATCAATTCCCTTTTGGAATGATAAATATTTGTCATGCCGTGAACCTGGACCTGCACTTCCAGATTGGCGCGGCGTTTGAATTCCAGCACTTGCTCCATATTCAGTTCTCTCGCCAGGACGGCGCGGGCAACTCCTTTTGCCGCCCAAAAGTTGGCGGTGGCGTAATTCGTCGATGTCATTTCCGCGCTCCAATGCAACCGCAGCCGCGGCGCATGCGCTTTTGCCGCTCTCCATACGGCCGGGTCGCCAAACACAATGGCGTCGACGTTTACTTCCTGCAATGCGCGCAAATACCCGGGAAGCGCATCCAGAATTCGGTTATCCATAATATTGTCGACCGAGACAATGATGTTTGCCTTGAGTTTGTGCGCTTCCGCCACCGCTTTATTGATTTCCGTCAAGTCCATATCGCCGGGAAGCCGCATTCCGAATCGTTGTTCTCCGACGTTTACGGCATTTGCGCCAGCTTGAATATATCTGATCACTTCATCCAGATTGCCCGCGTTTATTAGCAATTCCGGTTTTTTGGCCACCGGCGGCACCTCCTGTCATGAACGGCCTGTCGCCATTAATTGCCGCGATTTGCGGCGTTCTTTTCGCTTTTAAGGCGATTTGCCTTGTGCTCGTTGAAGTCTTTTGCGAAATAATGCCCGTTCGAGCCGTCTTTGCGCGTTACATAATAATAATATTTTGTCGAAGCGGGTTCAAGGGCCGCTTTGATCGACGCCAGGCTGGGATCGGCAATGGGCCCTGGCGGCAATCCCAGATGGAGATACGTATTATAAGGGCTGTCAACCTTGAGGTCGTCGGCGTACAATTTTTCCTTTTGTTTGCCTAACGCGTATTGGATCGTTGCATCAATCTGCAACGGCATGGGCTGTTTATTATGCAGCCGATTATAGATGACACTGGATATGATCGGGCGCTCCTCAGGCAAGACCGCTTCGCGCTCGATCAATGATGCGATGGTCAGCAATTGATGGAATGTCACGCCATTTTTTTGCATTTTGCTTTGCCAATCGGCAGGCAGCGTGTCCAGTTTACGGTCCAGTTCTTGAAGCATCCGCTCGATGATCTCCTGCTCGGTGCTGCCTTTTTTCATCTCATAGGTTTCCGGAAACAGATAACCTTCCAGCGGCTCTTTAAGCGCCGGGTTTTTCGGAATATCGCCGATATGCTTTGCCGAGAACAATTCCGGTTTTTTCGCCAATGCCAGAAACTTCTCTTTATTGACAATGCCCAACTTGCCAAGCTTGTCCGCTATTTGTTCCACCGTATAACCTTCGGGAATCGTAAACCGGACCGTCGCCGCCTTAACCGTATCGCCGCTGTTTAGCTTCTGGATAATGTCGTCCAGTTTGATGCCGGGTTTCATCGCATATTCTCCAGCCTGAAACCGGCTGCCTTCGTGCTTGTATTTTACATACAGCGTAAATATGAAACTGTCACGGATGATGCCATGTTCCGCCAAAGCATCGGCAATGCTTCGCGTATCCATGCCTTTTTCAATCTGCACATGCACTTCGGAGCCCGTCGGTTCCATAGGCTGCAGCGCGTTCGCAACATACAAGGCAACGCCCGCCAGACATCCCGCGGCTAAGAGCAGCAAGGATGCCAGCACAATCAAGATATTGCGTAAACGGCGTCTGCCGCAGTCAAGTTTATATGCCTCTTCCACGTTTTTCCTCCTTTTCCCAAAAAGAAAGAGCGACAAGCGCTCGGTTACGACAGTTTATCATTTGTCGTCTTCATCGGCGGAAATCAGCGAAAACAAAAAATCGTCGTACATTTCCGCAACCTCATCCCATTCATCGTCGTCTTCGATCGTTTCCAGTTGCGTTTCGCCGTGCTCATCCAGAACGGCGCGAAAAATGGCGTACTCATCTTCCTTTTTTAATGTTTCCGACTGCAAAACGGCGTAGTTTCGTCCATGCAAGGAACATTCATACAGAATGCGGTGCTCGACGTTTGCGCCGCGATCATCGGCAAGTTCCACCACATCGCCGAATTTGTCGCGCAACAGCCTTGTTTGTTGAGCGGCAAGCGGGGCGTTCTGCTTTGACATTACTGCTTTTCCCCGCCTTCTTCCCCAGCCTCCATTTCATCCAACAACGTATGGAATGTTTCCTCCACCATGTTCCATTCGTCTTCGTCTTCAATGGTATACAGTTTAAGCTCGTCGCCGTCTTCTTCATAACGAAACGCGAAAACTTCATCCGTTTCTTCCGCATCCGGGCTGTCTTCTACAGGCACGACCATCATGTATTTGGCGTTTGTGTCGTCAACTTCAAATTTCATGATGACTTCGAATTCTTCTTCATTTCCTTCTTCATCGGGAATGTAAATCAGTTCGGGTTCTTCCATTTGCGCATTCGCATCCGTCACAAAATCCATCTCCTTTTAGGGAACTTATTTTTGTTTGGCATCCAAAAAACCTTGCAAAATCAAGACAGCGGCCATCTTATCGATAACCTGTTTCCGTTTTTTCCGACTCATATCCGCTTCAAGCAGCGTTCGCTCGGCCGATACGGTCGTCAACCTTTCATCCCACAAATGCACCGGCAATTTTAGTGTTTCTTGCAACGTTTGCGCGAATGCGATGCAAATTTCTCCACGCGGACCAATTGTATTGTTCATATTTTTGGGAAGCCCGACGACGATCTCCGCGACATCAAATTGCTCGACCAATTGCCTGATTCTCGACAAATCGCGCTCGTCCGTCGCGCGCTGAATTGTTTCCACGCCTTGCGCCGTCCAAAGCAATTCGTCGCTGACAGCCACTCCGATGGTCCGATCGCCGTAATCAAAGCCCATAATTCTCATGAATGATAGAATCTCCCGCTGAAAATGATTACCGGAGGGGCGCTTATTTCTGTTGATCTTCCGGCAGATGAACGCGCAAATATGATTTGACCAATTCTTCGATCAACTCGTCCCGCTCCCGCTTGCGAATGATGCTTCGCGCATTGTTATGGCGCGGAATATAGGCCGGATCACCCGACAGCAAATATCCGACGATTTGGTTGATCGGATTATAACCCTTTTCTTGCAGAGCGGCAAATACGGCTAGGATGACCTCGCGGGAAGATGTTTCAACTTCGTCCGCTTTTACGTTGAATTGCATGGTTTTGTCCATCGAACCCATCACGGCACCCCCTGGTGAAGCGAAATAAAACCTAAGCACCCTAATTGTAAATATTCTTCACCGGCAAAAAAATTCCTTTTTTTTGCCGGCCTATGCGAATGCGGCGTATCAGCCGTTCCATTCGGCAATCAATGTTTCCACCGCTTTCAGTGCTTCGCCGAGGCGTCCGGGATTTCTCCCGCCCGCTTGCGCCATGTCGGGCCGGCCTCCGCCTCCGCCGCCGCAAATTTCGGATACCCGCTTGATGATTTTTCCGGCATGGTAGCCTTTTTGCACCAAATCTTTGGTCACCGCGGCGAGCAACTGCACCTTGCCGTCCATGTTCGCGCCCAGCACGATTACGGCCGATTCCAATTTATCCCGCATCCGGTCGGCAATCAATCTTAATGCGTCCATGCTTGAGGCTTCGACCTGTGCCGCCAAAACGGGTATATCGCCGACGGATTTAAGCTGCTCCGCCAATGAACCGGCTTGCAGCGCCCCCAATTTGACTTGCAGCGACTCGTTTTCCTTCTGCGTTTCCCGCAGTTGATGTTGCAACGACTCAATCCGTTTGGGCACGTCGGATGTCGTTGCCTTTAACAACACAGCCGCTTCCGACAGCAAGCCGATCTGCCGTTCCACATATTCGTACGCATGCCGCCCGGTAACGGCCTCAATGCGGCGCACGCCCGAGCCGATGCCGCTCTCGCTGACGATTTTAAACAACCCGATCTGTCCGGTGCTTTGCACATGGCAGCCGCCGCACAACTCGATGCTGTAATCGCCGGCGAATACGACCCGGACGATATCGCCGTATTTTTCTCCGAAAAGCGCCATGGCTCCCAAAGCTTTGGCTTCGGCAATCGGCATTTGCCGGATTTTGACCGCGACATCTTTCCATATTTGCTCATTCACGCGCCGTTCAATATCATTGAGCTCCTCGGCAGAAATGGCGCCGAAATGGGAGAAGTCAAACCGCAGCCGTTCCGGTTCCACCAAAGAACCGGCCTGATTGACGTGGTAACCGAGAACTTCTTTCAATGATTTATGCAGCAAATGGGTAGCCGTATGATTTTTGACCGTTTCGCCCCGCAAATCTTGCGCGACAGCCGCCTTGACCACGCTTCCCTTACGCAATTCGCCGGATTCCACTTTAACCGTATGCACGTGCTGCCCGTGCGGCGCCTTGCTGACCTCCATGATTTGCGCGAAAACCCCGTCGCCGCTAATGGTGCCGCGGTCGCTTACCTGGCCGCCGCTTTCCGCATAAAACGGCGTGCGGTCCAGAATAATGCGGCACTCCTGGCCGGCGGCGGCACTTTCCACGAATTGGTCGTTATGCAAAACGGCAACGATTTGCGCCTGAGTCTCCAAATCAGTATACCCAACAAATTCGCTTTTAACCGTAAAATCCGCCAACGGGCCGCCTTGAACGCGCATTCCGCCCGCTTCGTGCCGCGCGGCGCGGGCGCGCTCCCGCTGTTCTTCCATCGCCGCCGCAAAACCTTCGCGGTCTACGCTTAAACCTTTTTCCGCGGCATAATCTTCCGTCAAATCAAACGGAAATCCGTACGTATCGTACAGCTTGAACGCGTCTGCCCCGGAAATGGCCTGGCGGCCTTCCTTAAGCGCCTGCTCGCAGAGGTTATCCAAAATAGTCAATCCGTCGCTCAACGTTTCATGGAACCGCTCTTCTTCCGTGCGGATCACGCGCTCGATCAATTCGCGCTTTTCCACAATATCCGGATAATGCCGCCCCATCGTTTCGCCCAACGTTGCCACCAGCTGGCACAAAAACGGTTCGTTGATGCCAAGCGTTTTGCCGTACCGGACTGCGCGGCGCAGCAGCCGTCTGATGACGTAGCCTCTGCCTTCATTGGCAGGCAAGACGCCGTCGCCAACCGCAAAAGCAACCGCGCGAATATGATCGGCAATCACTTTCAGGGCGACGTCTGTTTGCTCGTTTTCGCCATATTTTACGCCGGCAATTTTGCAAGTTTGCTGAATGAGCGGCTGAAACAAATCCGTGTCGAAATTGGAGTCGACGTCTTGCAACACAGCGGCAAACCGTTCCAGGCCCGCTCCCGTGTCGATATTTTTGTTCGGCAGCGGCGTGTAGGAGCCATCCTTGTTGTGATTAAACTGGGAAAACACGAGATTCCATATTTCCAAAAAGCGCTCGTTTTCGCCGCCGGGCCAGCATTCCGGATCGGACAGATCGCCGTATTTCTCGCCGCGGTCATAAAAAATTTCCGTACAAGGACCGCACGGCCCTTCGCCGATATCCCAAAAATTGTCCTGCAGTTTGTAGATTCGCTCTTTTGGCAGGCCGATTTTCCTGTTCCACAATTGGAACGCTTCCTCATCCTCCGGGTAAACCGTAACGGACAAGCGGCTCGGGTCAAAGCCGATCCATTTTGGATCCGTAAGGAATTCCCAGGCCCAGGTAATCGCCTCTTCCTTAAAATAATCGCCGATGGAAAAATTGCCGAGCATTTCAAAAAACGTGTGATGTCTGCGCGTCTTGCCGACATTTTCGATATCGTTGGTGCGAATGCATTTTTGCGCGTTGGCAATTCGCGGATTTTGCGGTTTAACCCTGCCGTCGAAATACGGTTTCAGTGGAGCCATGCCCGCGTTGATCCACAATAACGAAGGATCGTTTTGCGGCACCAATGATGAACTGGGCTCGATGTGGTGCCCTTTCGTTGCAAAAAAATCCAACCACTTTTGGCGAATTTCACTAGCATTCATTTTTTATTCCTCCATCGATTGGCATGATTCAAAATAAAAAAAATCCCTGCTGCCACAGGGACGACTCTTTGTCGCGGTACCACCCTGGTTATCACGCAAAACGCCGCGCCGGCACAATCGCGCAATCTCCTCGTGCAGCGAATAACGGTGCTTACCCGACGGTTTTTAACCGCACTCGAAAACCAGCTTTCAGCCGATTCCGTTTCCGTTCCCTTGCAGCCAACGACCAACGGTCGAAGGGGAACGATCTCTGGAAAACGGATGTACAGCCTACTTTGTTTTCTCATCGTTTTGTTTCGTTATCAATCACGGAAAATTATAAACAACCGCTTGTCCGAAGTCAACTTGGCGCATCACTCCGGTTGAAATGTGACTAAACGCCTGTCGGCTAAAGACGGCAGATTTCTGTCAGCGGCTGAAACCCGGCTGTTTGGGCTAAAGCCTGCCGATAAGCAATCTGTGGCTTTAAGCCACTTAATGTTTGCCGATAAGCAATCTGTAGCGAAAGCCGCCTAAAGCTTACCGTCGGACACTACGGACACCCAGTCGTAGCTTATCCGCAAAACCACGGTCGGTTGGCCGGCTTGCGGCCTTTAACGGTCAAAGTAGGGAGCTCTCGGGTCTAACGGACGTGACAGAGGCTATTTTAGTTTTTTCGCCTGGTTTTCCAGTTTAACGGTCGCAGGCGCGCTTATTTAAGCACTTTGTGCGGTATTCAGGTAAAAATAAGGCGAATAGCCGCTCAAGCGTCCGTTAAAATTTTTGCCCAGCCTTTTTTCGGTAAATAGGCTCTGCTACGTCCGTTAGCGTTGCGCGGGGAGGAATGTGCAGGAGGAACGCTCGCGATGTGCTGGGCGGGTAGGTTGGGCGGGAAGGCGCCCTCCGTCCAGGTGAATCGGGAGCGCGCTCACGGAGACAAACGCAACGGTTGCAGGCGAATCGGCCTCCCCAAGAACCGCCTGCATTCCACAATCTGCCGGAAGTGTTGCTTTTCAACCCGTGGCGTCTGCCTTCGCGGCGCAACCGGCGGAGGTCGGGGGCCACAATCGGCGGGGCCGTACCGCGTTGATCGCGTTCATCAAGCCGTGACCGCTGGAAAAATAAAAAGAATTGTGAACAAAGCAATTGCTTGATTGACATAAACTTTTCCGCATATTAAGATACATTTGTGAATTCATTGATAATGATTATCAATATCAAATTCTCAAGGAGGTCAACAATGACTCAGAAATCCGTATTCGCATCATGCAAACTCTTTTTGATTCTCGCATTAACCATCTCCTTGCTTGCCGCATGCGGCAATAAAGAAGATAACGCGGCAGCCGACGAAACGCAAACGCCGCAAGCGACGCAAAGCCCAACCGAAAGCCCGGCAAAAGATGAACAATCAGAAGATGCGGAACAATCGGCCGCAAACGCTTATAATGCCATAATGCAAGAAATGAACAAAGCTAAAGACGGCGGTGTCGTCGATTACGATCTGGTCGCGAAAAATTATGCCGATTCGCTGCAGAAACTGGCCGCGCAACGAGACAGCGAACAATCCGAAACAACCAACGAGCAAATTTCTGCAGCCATTGCCGCGGCGAAAAGCAACGAAATGGATGGCGTAACCGCCGCACAAATTGTTGATAAATTGTTGCAAAAAGTATTTTACACATCGCTGAAAGCGGAATTGAAGGAAGCGCTTGACCATTGGGACGACAAGGACAAAGTTCTTGCCGAAGTTGCGGAAGCCAAAGCGTTTTATGCACCGGTATTGGAAAACACCGTCAAAAAGCGGGATAACGCATTCGGCACGCATATGACGGATGCAATCGCCGGAGCGTTCGCGCAACTTGACGAATCCGCCAAAGCAAACGCGCAGCTTGATTTTCAACTGGCAAGACAAGTGATCGACAAAACCTTAATGAAGACATTTTATTTGGCTGTCGGTGGCCAGGAAGTAGGCTACGCCTACAAAGTGGAAAAAGCGGCAGCCGCCAATGAAGCGAACGTGCAGGCTGAGCAAGCGGAAGGTTGGGCGTTTTTCCAAAGTTTGCGCAATTACATGTCGGGAGCCGCGAAGGAAGAGGCCGATCTGATCAACAAAACCTTTGATCTGACAACCGATCCGAAGACGATCAAAGCCGAAACGGTTCATCGCGCGCTCGTCCGCGGCCTGGCTAAAGTCGGAGTGCATGAATACGAAGAGTCAGCGGAAAACTGGGGGCAAGACAAAGCGGTTATTACCGGTATGGAAGGCGCGCTGTTCATCAACATGATCGACAGCGATATCAAAGCGCTGCTTGGCGAAGAAAGCTACCAGAAGTTGCACGAGCAGGCGGAAAACTATATCAATGCGGCGCAGCAGAAAAATAAGGATGAAGCTGATCAACTGCGCGCTGCCCTTATCGGCACGCTAAACGATATTATCCAAAAGATGCAGTAAACGTCCATCGGCAGGGCTCTTATTCTGCGGCAGGGTTCTTTTCCTGGTGACAACGCAATCCCGGGAACACCCTGCCTTTTAATTTTAATAAACACGGCTTATTTTTTGGCGTCTTTTCGTATCCAGCAATGACAAATCGACGAAAAACAGCGTTATGGGTTTTTGTGCCGGACATAATAGACATGCACATGATGCACGATTACTTTGGTCACCGCGAGAAACGGGACCGCCAGAATGAGACCTACGACGCCGGCCAATTCGCCGCCCACCAACAGCGCGAAAATGATGACGAGCGGATGCAGGTTCAATTTGCGCCCGACAATCTGCGGGGAGATGACGTTGCCCTCCAAGTTTTGCACGATCATGTTCACCAGAATAACGAATAGCATCATTTTCCAGGAAATTGTGGCGGCCATGACGATCGCCGGCGCAGCTCCGAGGAACGGGCCAAGATACGGGATGATGTTGAAAATGGCCACAATGCTCGCCATCAAAAGCGGATACGGCAACCCGATCATCCAATAGCCCAAATAAGCCAGCCCGCCGACAATGGCGCAGACGATTAATTGCCCGCGGATATAATTTCCTAACGCCGTATCAATGTCAATCAGCATCTTGATCGTTTCGATCCGGTGTTTCTTCGGTACGATGGCCAGCGCCGTTTTCTCGATCATTTGATAATCCTTCAACATGTAAAAAGCCAAAAACGGAATAATGAATGCGACAAACAGAATATTGATCGTTGTGTCGATTTCGTTAATAAACTTGGTAATGGTATCAGAGATGGATTTTTCCGCTTGCCTGATCGACCGGTTGATGCCTTCCCGGATGGTTGGAGGCACGCTTTTGTTGTCGTTAAAGCCGTCAACCAAATGTTGCGCCCGCGTCGTCAAACCCGGCAAATGCTCGTTCAATTCCTTCAAC
This sequence comes from Bacilli bacterium, assembly GCA_036381315.1. Taxonomy (NCBI): domain Bacteria; kingdom Bacillati; phylum Bacillota; class Bacilli; species Bacilli bacterium. Next base: position 11,682 of record DASVDB010000053.1, read on the forward strand.
TGGGTCATAAACATCGGAATCAGATTCATCAAGAGAACGATCACGCAGGTAAGGAACACGGCATAGATCAACAGCACGGCGGCAGTGCGGGGAACTTTTCGTTCATTCAACAGACGGACAATCGGATTCAGCACGTAAGAGATGATCATCGCCACAAAAAACGGCATCAGCACCGTTCTGAGGAAGGCGTAGATGCTCAGGAAAACGGGTTTGAACAGGAATAACAGGTATAAAATCAGGAGGGCAAGCAACGTATAAATCATCGCCAAAAAAATGCGGTTTTTCACCAATTCATTCATTGCCCTTTCCTCACCGTCCGCACGAAATAAACAATATGCAATCTTCATAAGGAAAGTATATGTACAACCTGCCGGAAAAATCCGCATGAAAGCACAAAACCGCCCGTAAGACACGATGAAACCATAATGTCAAACGGACGGAGGCAACACGAAATGTGCGCATTCAAACCTGAACATTGGTTGCTTCCATATGCGAGCATTCTTCTTCAAAAAACAAATCGTCCAACGAACTTAGCGTACCGTCTTCTTCAACTTGATATACGGATACCTTTTCACCATTGACGGTCAATTCGATAAAACAGCCCCAGCAGTAATACTGATGCGAACCAATTTTACCGATGTCCTTGGATTGACAATTCGGACATCGTAGCATCAAACATCACCCTTTTTCCCGTAAGAGTCCATTTTGCATAGATTCGAAACTTGTAGTCTCCAGTATGTTCCATTTTGAAAAGTTTTATTCCAATGCGGACGTGCTTGCCTTATCTATTATTACGTAAACGATTCGCAATCGTTGCTGTTTTTTGGGCTGCGTCTAAAATTTGTTCTTTCGTATTGCCTAACCCGAAACTGAAACGGATTGCCGATTCAAGCAATTCCGGCTCCAACCGCATCGCGGCCAGAACATGGGACGGTTCGAGCGAGCCCGCCGTGCAGGCTGATCCGCTGGAAGCGGCAATTCCCGCCAGATCAAGGTTCATTAACATCGTTTCCGCACTGGTTCCGGGGAAACTGACATTTAAAATATGCGCGGAACTTTCGACCGCATGTCCATTCACAACAAAGCTGCCCTGCAAATGATGCCGCAACTCTTCCAAGAAAGATTGACGTAATTCTTTCAGCAAAAGTTGCTTCTCCGGCAAATTTCGCGCACATATTTTTACAGCTTCGGCAAATCCGGCGATTCCCGCCACGTTTTCCGTGCCGGCCCGCAGTTCATGCTCCTGTTTGCCTCCCCGCAATAACGGGCTGATCGGGGTGTCTTCGCCGACATACAATGCCCCGACGCCTTTGGGACCGTTTATCTTATGGGCGGAAAAACTCATCAGGTCGACCGGCAGAGTGGAGAGATCGATCGGTATAACGCCCAGCGCCTGCACCGCGTCAACATGAAACGGAATTTGCTTGCTGCGGGCGATTCGGCCGATTTCGGCGATCGGTTGCAGCGTTCCGACTTCGTTGTTAACATACATGATGCTGATAAGCGCGGTCTCGGGTCGGATTGCTTGTCCTACATCATCCGGGTTTATTATGCCGGTGCGGTCAACCGGCACGTATGTTACGTCCACGCCGTTTTCTTGCAGGTGCCTACAGGTTGCGAGCACGGCATGATGCTCGATCTGCGCGGTAATCACATGCGGGCGGTGTTTCGCGCTGGCCTTGATTGCGCCGATAATGGCCAAATTATCGCTTTCCGTGCCCCCGCTTGTAAAAATAAGCTCTCTTGGGCGGCAGCCCAAATGCCGGGCGATTGCATCCCGCGCCGACAATATCGCTGCGCGCGCTTCCCGCCCAAATGCATGGATGCTGGACGGATTGCCGTATTTCCCCTGCAAAAAAGGCAGCATCGCTTCCAATACCGCCGGATGAAGCGGAGTCGTCGCGGCATGGTCAAGATACACTTGCGTCAAAACACTCACCTAAATGTAAAACATATAGTTGTCATGTTGGCCTTCATCGTGATAATGAATCAAATGCGCCAACGATGTCGAATCAAGCACCTCGGCGATCGCATCGCGAATGCGCAGCCACAAATCGCGTTTGGCGGGATCTTCTTCTTCTTCAAAATCAACCGGGCTGATAGGTCCTTCCAACACGCGAATAATTTCTCCCGCATGAATTTCTTCAGGCGCGCGCGATAAAACATAGCCGCCGTATGCGCCGCGAATACTTTTTACCAATCCGGCATTTCGCAACGGAGCAACAAGCTGCTCCAGGTAATGTTCGGACAATTGATGCTTTTCCGCTATGCTTTTTAATGAAATCGGGCCTTCGCCGTATTTTTCGCCAAGTTCCATCATTATCGTCAAACCGTACCGGCCCTTAGTGGAAATCTTCAAGAGATGCACCTCAATCTATCGAAATTACACGTATTCATGTTACCATAATTCACATCAACTTTGTAAACAATTCATGACTTTTTCAAAAACTTTTGTGACGTTTCGCAATTTGCGGTTGCGCGACGGATTCCCTGCGTTTGTGATTGTCTGGCGAATTTGCTATGATGGTTGCGTGAAAGGAGTAAAAGGACGTGCAAATAAACGTTCCCGGGGCAAAGCCCGCTCGCGCACTTATCCTGAAAAAAATCTCCCTTTTTCCGCTAAAAACGATCGAATATGTGCTTTTCGCCGCTTTAGTCCTGTACAAGCTTTATATTTTTGATCAAGATTTGGGATTCGACTTTTTTCTTGGCGACATGGTCAAGGTATCGCTGGGGAGCGTTCTTATTGTTTCCTGCTGGACTTTATTATTGCCGCGTTATTCCCGCATAGTCGCGTTATGGCTGCTTGACTGCCTGCTAAGCTTGCTAATCGTCTCAGATGTTGTCTACTATCGCTATTTCCACGACTTTATCACGATTCCCGTGCTGCTGCAAGCAAAGCAGGTCAGCGCCTTGGGCGACAGCATCGGCAGTTTGTTGACATGGCAAGACGTTGCGTATGTGGGCGATTGCCTGCTCTTATTGCTGCTTATTTTTTGCAAAAGACAATTCAGCGTTGACAAGACCGATTTCCTGCAGCGGGCGGCCTATGCCGCCATCGCGGCGATCGTCGGCTTTATGCTTGTTTTCATGCCCATTAAGGCCTATACCGATCAATACGGGACAAGCTTATTTGAAAATAATTGGTGGAACTTGTCCATATTCAATATTACCGGGCTCTTGGGTTTTCATGCATATGATATCAAGCGCTTCGCCGACCAAAATTGGTTCGACAAAGGGAAAGTCACGGCGGCGGACAAACTTGCGATTCAACAATGGTTTGCCGATCATCGGCAACAGCTTGCGGAAAAAACACCGCTGTTCGGAGCTGCCAAAGGTAAAAACGTCATGATCGTGCAACTGGAGTCGTTCCAAAACTTCATGATCGGCAAAACGGTTAACGGCGAGGAAATCACGCCGAATTTGAACCGGTTAAAATCGGAGATGTTGTATTTCAGCCGGCACTACACCATGATCGGGCAAGGGCACACGTCCGATGCCGAGTTTACGGTCAACACGTCGCTTCATCCGCTGCCTGTCGGCTCCGTTTATGTGCGTTATCCCCATCATCTAT
>DASVDB010000054.1 GCA_036381315.1 Bacilli bacterium
ACAGCCTTCCCGCCGACTGTAATGCGATCGGTTTGCGGATCGACGTGCATGCCGCTGTCCGTTGCGGTTTTGCCGTTTACCCGGACAAGCCCCTGTTTGATCATCTGTTTCAAGGTGCTGCGCGAACCGTATCCCATATGCGCCAAAATTTTGTCCAACCGTTCGGTTTTGCTCACCAAATCCACCTCCAGCCCGCCGGATATTCGTTTTTCAGAATGCCGTCCTGATATTTGCCCCAACCAAGCGGATAGCCGTCCGTACAGACGAGACAGTATCCTTTTGCGGCTACGCCTGGCGCGGTTTCAATCCGCTCCGGGGCGATCTCCAGCGTGTCGCCTTTCAGGTAGCGTTCCGTTTCCAGCGAGCTTGCGGCAAAATTGACCGTGCGCCGGATGGCGCAGGCCTTTAACCCCATCGCTAACGCTTGCGAAGGAATAAACCGCTTGTTGCGGATATTTCCGACATACCAGCCGGGACGGGCCACCTTCAGACCGTCTAAATCCGGCAAATCGCCCGGCGAAACGTAGACATATTCGCCATAGGAAACAAGCTTGCCCGGCGGCAATTCAATGCCCAGTTGCGCGGCAAAATCATAGAGCGGCGTGAAGCTGAATGCTTCCGCCAATTCCTTCCGGGGCTTTTGCGGCTTTTTCCGCAAGTGTCCATGCCCGTTTGTTTGTTTGTTTATTTGCCCGTTCATGCTTATGGGCGCATCATCGGAACCGCCCTTGGAAGCACCCTCGCCGTTATGGCGCAAAATCGCGATAAAATGCCCTTCGCCCGCAACCCGGTGCGGCCAGATTCGCGCCGTATGTTTGGTTACCGCGGCTTGTTGCCGCAACATCTCATCGCCCGGTCGTTGGGCTTCGGTTACGCGGGCGACCCACTCGGGTCTGCCGGGGGAAAACCCCTGATCAGCCGGATACGGGACGACCGAAAACGCCGGATGGCGCTGTAAAAATGCGGCGATTTGCGCTTCGTTTTCCTCCGGCGAAAAAGTGCATGTCGAATAGACGATCGTGCCGCCGGGCGCAAGCATCTTAACCGCGGTCTCGAGAATGTCGCGCTGCATGGCTGCGCATGCCTTGACGGAATCAGGGGACCAAACAGCCGGCATATCGTCGTCTTTGCGAAACATGCCTTCGCCTGAGCAGGGCGCATCCAGCAATATTTTATTAAAAAAGCGGGAAAAAGGCCGCATCAGCCGTTCGGGCGTCTCGTTCAGCACCACCGCATTGCGCACTCCGAACAACTCGATGTTTTTGACCAGCGCTTTCACCCGCTCGGCGGAAATGTCATTGGCGACAATTAAGCCTTGCCCTTGCAATTTGGCTGCAAGTTGCGTCGTTTTTCCGCCTGGCGCGGCGCACAGATCGAGCACTTTATCCCCCGGTTGCACCGCCAACAATTCCGCCGCCGACATTGCGCTGGGCTCCTGGATATAATACAGCCCCGCATAATAATAAGGATGCTTCCCCGGACGCACCTTTGCATGATAATAAAACCCGTTGCCGCACCAAGGCACCGGCGAAAGCGGAAACGGCGACAGAGCACAAAACGTTTCCCGCGAAATTTTCAACGTATTCAAGCGCAAGCCGTAATGACGCGGTCGATCATAGGAAGCAAAAAACTGCGCCGCCTCATCACCCAGCAATGACGCCATTTTTTCCACAAACAATTCCGGAAGTTTTCCCACTATAAGCCGCTCCAATAGCAATTTGGTCTAATGATGCCGATCTCGGCCGTTTGCTGGCACATTCACATTCTGCCCGATTTCGTTTATAATGAAAATCAGCTTGTCCATGCAAAACATGTTGTTGAAAGAAGGTGGATTATGAAAAAGCTGATGATTTACCTGGCGGTGATTGTCGCTCTCTTTGCCGCAATGGCCGGCCTTAAGGCGCTCTCCGACAGCAAACTGAACAGCACGGACAATCCGTATCATATGAAAGCTTCGCAGCTTTCCAAGGAGACGCGGGCGCAGTTTGACGACCCGAATTATCAGAATATCATCTTGCCCGATGAACTGAAGGCGGCATTGGACAACAAAGAAAGCCTGTTCGTCTACTTTTTCCAGCCGACATGCCCGCATTGCAAAATTACGACTCCAATCGTCAACCCGTTGGCGAAACAGGTGGGCATCGACTTGAAACAATTTAACCTGTTAGAATTCCGGGACGGCTGGCTAGATTACAACATTGAAGGAACTCCAACCATCGTATATTACAAAGACGGAAAGGAAGTCGACCGGCTGTACGGCGGCGCGGAAGAAGAACCGGGAGACGGCGGGCACACGGAACAGGACTTTATTGATTTCTTTCAAAAATACAAATAATCATACGATTAATCATGGCCTTTTTTCCCAAGTTCCGAAAGCAGCGCGATTGGCGCTGCCTTTTTATTTTTGCATGTGCCGAAGCCAAAGCTTATTTATCCCTACACATCAAACTGTTTGGCCCGCGCAATCGCTTCTTGCAGTTGTTCGGACAAATGCTTCAGCCCCCAGATGTCGTCAGCCTCCCACAGCTCGTTAAATCGCAGTTGAAATTGCGCCGCCTCGCGAATTTTCCGGTAAAAATACAGTTCCTGAATGTCGCTCAAGATTCGCGATACCAGATTCGAATTGTCTTCAAACAACTTTTGCGCTTCGACAATTTCTTCCCGGATGCTGGACATTTCCTCATCCAGCTTGAACGCGGCTTCCGCCGCCTTTTGCAGCCGCACCCGCAATTCCTCCGGCAGCTCCGACTTGAATTTGTAATTTAACGAATGCTCGATCGTCGCCCAAAAATTCATGGCGAGCGTGCGGATTTGGATTTCCGCCAGCACGGGCTTCATCCCCAACCCGGTTTGCACCGGATATTCCACAATGACATGAAAACTGCGGTAGCCGCTTTCTTTCTTGTTGGTGATGTAATCTTTTTCGTAAACAACTTTCATATCCTTGCGTTCATGAATAAGCTTGGCCACGCGGCCGATGTCCTCGACAAACTGGCACATGATGCGAATGCCGGCGATATCCTCGATTCCTGTCTCCAATTGATCCATCGCGACATTGAGGCGAGCCGCCTTTTCCAGAATGCTCGAGATGCGTTTTACTCTTCCGGTTACAAACTCGATCGGAGAAAATTCCTCGCGCTTTTTG
>DASVDB010000055.1 GCA_036381315.1 Bacilli bacterium
AATAGGGGTCGCGCAGCAAGGCTCTGCCCAAAAATACAAGATCCGCTTTCCCGCTCTTCACAATATCTTCCGCCTGCGCCGCCTCTGTAATCAAGCCGACGGCACCGGTGCGAATGCCGGTTTCCCGTTTGATTTTCTCCGCAAACGGAACCTGGTAGCCCGGAAATGCGTCAATTTTTGCCGGCACGACACCGCCGCTGCTGCAGTCGATTAAATCGATGCCTTCCGCTTTCAGCCATTTTGCGTACAGGACATAATCCTCTACGGACAGCCCTTCCGGGTGATAGTCGCTTGCGGAAATGCGGACAAACAGCGTATCTTCCCAAACCGCTTTCACAGCTTTCACAACTTCCCTGAGCATGCGAAAACGATTTTCCGCACTGCCGCCGTATGCATCGCTGCGTTTATTGGTCAACGGAGACAAAAATTCATTCAACAAATAGCCGTGCGCCGCGTGAATCTCAATCACGTCGAACCCGGCTGTTTTGGCGCGAGCGGCCGCTTTTTGAAAGGCGTTGACCGTTCGGGCAATATCTGCTTCCGTCATTTCCGCAGGCTGTTTGTACGTTTCGTTAAATGCGATCGCCGAGGGTGCGAAAGTCTCTCCGTTGATTTCCGCTTTCCTGCCCGCGTGGGCAATCTGGATGCCGACTTTGCCGCCGAATGCATGCACCAAACGGGCGATTTCCGTAAGACCGGCTGTATGCTTATCGGACCAGATTCCCAAATCATGCTCGCTGATTCGGCCTTCCGGCAAAACGGCCGTAGCTTCCACCATGACCAACCCCGCCTGACCGACGGCCCGGCTGGCATAATGCACGAAATGCCAATCGTTTGCCACGCCGTCCCCGTTGCGGCATGAATACATGCACATCGGGGACATGACGATCCTGTTTTTAAGCGCCAACTTATTGATCGTAATGGGAGAAAATAATTCGCTCATCGCAACCACTCCGTTTTGGTTTGTTTTTCCTGTTTTTCACATGTTATTTTAAAACTTCGGCCATTCCAATGCAAAAATTCCGACTTTCCGCACGAAAAGATGTTATCCAAGCGTTGCTAGTGTTATACTGATTTTTGACAGGAGGGAGACTTAAAACGTGAAACCGAAAGTTTTTATTGCCAGGCCGATACCGCAGGAAGCGATTGACATTGTCGCGGAGCGCTGCGATTATCGGATATGGGATAAAAAAGAGCCGATTCCCCGCGATCTTTTGCTTGCCCAATTGGCCGACGCCGACGGGCTTGTTACATTCGGCGGCAGAGTGGACAGGGAAATGCTTGCGCACGCGCCGCGGCTGAAAGTGGTCAGCAATATTTCCGTAGGGTATAACAATTTCGATTTGCCCGAGATGAAGCGGCGAAAGGTGCTTGGCACGCATACGCCGCATGTGTTGGACGATACGGTTGCGGATATGGTCATTGCGCTGATGCTTGCGGCTGCGCGCAGAATTACGGAGCTTGATGCGATGGTAAAAGCGGGGCAATGGCAAAAAGGCGCCGACTTTGACTTGTACGGCGTTGATGTGCACCATGCTACCCTGGGCATCATTGGGATGGGACGAATCGGCGAGGCTGTGGCCAAGCGGGCGCGGTTCGGTTTTTCCATGGACGTGCTGTATACGAATCGCCGCCGCCGTCCGGACGCGGAACAAGCGGTCGGGGCAACTTTTGTCAGCCTGCCCGAATTGCTGCGCCGCGCGGATTTCATCGTCGTGCTGGTTCCGTTAACGGAGGAGACGTATCATCTGATCGGCGAGGCGCAATTTGCCGCCATGAAGGATTCGGCCATTTTTGTCAACGTGTCCCGGGGAAAAACGGTGGACGAAGAAGCGCTTTACCGCGCGCTTTCTTCCGGCGCCATTCGCGCCGCCGGCCTTGATGTGTTTGAACGGGAACCGGTTGCCCCGGATAATCCGCTGCTCAGGCTGAAAAACGTCGTCACGGTGCCGCATATCGGCTCGGCGACGGCAAAGACCAGGCTGGAAATGGCAAAAGCCGCCGCGCGGAGTGTGGTTGCCGGCGTTCATGGCGAGCGTCCGTTATATGTCGTACCCGAATTGCAGGAGTTGTTATGAGCTATTGTGATCTGGCGTTACATACCGATAAATATCAAATCAATATGATGTATGCCCATTGGAAAAACGGCACCCACAACCGGAAAACCGTATTCGACGCGTACTTTCGCAAGCTGCCTTTCGCCGGGGGATATGCCGTATTTGCGGGGCTAAAGCGGATTGTCGAATATGTGGAGCAAATTTGTTTTAAGGAAGAGGATCTGGCTTATCTCGCCGCCCAGCCGGAACGGTACGATCAAGCTTTTCTCAATGAGTTGCGCAAATTCCGTTTTGCCGGCAGCATATATGCCGTGCGGGAAGGCACCATTGTTTTTCCGAACGAGCCGCTCATTCGCGTGGAGGGCAGAGTGTTTGAAACGCAGTTGATCGAGACGGCGCTGTTAAACTTTATGAATTACCAGACGCTGATTGCCACCAAGGCTTCACGGATCAAGCAAACGTCGCCAGCCGATGTGTTTCTGGAATTTGGCTCGCGGCGCGCCCAGGAAGCCGATGCGGCCATTTGGGGCGCGCGGGCGGCCTATATCGCCGGATTTGCCGCCACATCCAATGTCCGCGCCGGCAAACTGTTCGGCATTCCCGCTGTGGGCACGCACTCGCACAGTTGGGTGCAAATGTTTCCCAGCGAATTGGAGGCGTTTTTGAGTTTTGCCCGCGCCTGTCCCGACCATGTTACGCTGCTGGTGGATACTTACGACACGCTGAAAAGCGGAATCCCCAATGCGATCCAAGCGGCCAAGATTTTGGCGGAAGAGGGAATCCGCTTAAAATCGGTCCGGCTGGACAGCGGCGATCTCGCCTATTTGTCCATCAAAGCCAGGGAAATGCTGGATCAAGCGGGTTTGCGGGACGTGAAGATTATTGCTTCCAATGATTTGGACGAAGATACGATTTTTCATTTGAAAGCGCAAGGCTGCCGCATCGATATGTGGGGCGTCGGCACCCATCTGATTACGGCGCAGGACCAGCCGTCGTTGGGCGGCGTGTACAAGCTGGCGGCCAAAGAAAACGGCGGCGTGTTCGAGCCGACCATCAAGATTTCCGCCAATCCGGAAAAGGTGACAACGCCCGGCATCAAGGAAGTTTACCGGATTATCGGCGGAAAGTCCGGCAAGGCGGAAGCGGATTATATCGCGTTGACGGAAGAAGATGATGTGAAGCAGGGCAAGCGGATCAAGTTATTTGACCCGGTCCATCCGTATTTGAAAAAATGGATTTCCGACTATGTCGCTGTTCCGCTCCTCGATCCCATCATCGTAAACGGCGAAAGAACAGGCGAACTGCCTGATTTGGCGGAAATCCGCAACCATCATCAGCGGCAAATCGGGCTGTTCTGGCCGGAATATTTGCGCAGGCTGAATCCGGAAATATATCCGGTGGATTTAAGCCAAAAAACGTGGGATTTGCGGATGGAAATGATCAAAACGGTGACCGGACAATAACAGATGGACGCGGTTGGCCGATAGAGTTTGCTTATATCAGCCCGGTAAAGGCTTCAACCTGGATGATTCGGTTGTCTTTGTCCACAAACACGATTTTAGGCACCAGTTTTTTTATTTCGCTCTCGTCATATACGCCCATACTTAATATAATGACCAAATCGCCCGGTTTAAACAACAGCGCGGGAGGGCCGTTCAAACAGATGCTGCCGGAGCCGGCGGCAGCAGGTATGGCGTATGTTTTCCATCTGACGGCGTTGCGCAGATTGGTAATTTGCACAATTTCATACGGCAGAATATTCGCTTCCCGCATCAAATCCGCGTCGATCGTAACGCTCCCCGTGTAGTTCAAGTCCGCCTCCGTTACGGTGGCGCGGTGGATTTTTCCCTTGCACATCATGCGCTGCATTGCGTTCGTTCCTTTCGTTAAGGTTGCCGTGCTTTTCTTTAATAATGTATATCGCGAGCGCCAAATACGTTTGGGCGTTTTTCCTCCCGAATGCAGGATATTCGCCGTTTCTGACGGCCCGCCGACTGTATATGCTATCTCGGGTGCAAATGTACCTAACAGTTTTTCTAAAGCGGGAGGAGACGGCGATGGGAAGATTCTGGTTGGAATGTGTCGCTTGCAATAAATTCATTCCCATTGAAGAACTGCGGGGAGTGTGCGCCTGCGGCGGTACTTTGCTGGTCCGTTACGATCTCGATTGGGCCAAACGTTTGTTTACCAAGGAAAGCATTGCCGAATACGCAACCGATATGTGGAGATATCGCAAGCTTATGCCGCTTCGGGACGAGACGTCCATCGTGAGTTTGGGAGAAGGCTTCACTCCGCTCATTCGCATGCGCAACATCCCCCAAGGCATGCCGCTCAAAAATGTTTGGGTGAAACGCGAAGATTTGAATCCGACCGGCAGTTTCAAAGCGAGAGGAATGTCGGCGGCGCTTACTTTATTGAAAGAAAACGGGCTGAAAAAAGCGGCGGTCGGTTCAAACGGCAATGCGGCGTCCGCTTTGGCGGCTTATGCGGCGCGGGCCGAAATTGCCGCTTTCGTATTTATCCCCAAAGACTGTCCCGCCTTCATCATTGAGGAATGTTTGCATTACGGCGCGGATGTGTGCCTGGTCGACGGCTATATCCACGACGCTTCCCGGATTGTGGCCGACGGCCAACAAGAGCAGGGCTGGTTTAATGTCGGCACGCTGAAGGAACCCGGCCGCGTGGAAGGCAAAAAAACGATGGGGCTGGAACTGGCGGAACAATTCGGCTGGACGTTGCCGGATGTGATTGTATATCCCACCGGCGGCGGATCGGGCGTCATCGGGATGTGGAAAGCTTTTCGGGAGCTGCGTGAGCTTGGCCTCGTCAAGTCGCCGTTGCCGCGCTTCGTCTCCGTGCAGGAAGCCGGCTGCACGCCGCTTGTCGATGCCATGGCGGAAACGGGCAAGAAAACCGTTCCCACCATCGGCGAAAAGCAAAGTCGGATGACGGCGGTCACCAGTTCTCCCACCGGGATGAGAGTGCCGCTGCCGCCCGATTTAAATTTGCTGGTAAACATTTTGCGGGAAATGAACGGCACTGCGGTTGCCGTTAGCGCGGAAGAGATACGGGCTGCGCAAAAACAATTGGGTTTTGTAGGCATCAGCGCATCGCCCGAGGGCGCGGCGGCCTGGGCCGGAACTTTGCGGCTTTCGGAAAGTGGCTGGATTCGCCCGGAAGAGAAGGTCGTCGTGTTTAATACCGCGCACGCGTTAAAATACGGCTCATTTCCGCTGCTTGGTACGGTTCCGAAAGCGAAGGATTACATGGAATGGCTGGCGGCGCATCACCCGATTCACTGAAGTCATAGGGTCAGGGAAAAATTATGGCGCATTCCTTCACCGTTATTGGGGACGATAAGCGGTAAAGCCCAAGAGCGAAGGAGGCGGCATGATGGCCAGAAAAAAATCGCGAACGCCGGTCGTTCCCGAGGCGCGCCGCGGATTAAATCTTCTCAAGATGGAAGTGATGCGGCGGGAAGGGTACGTTGTCGATCCCGGGAATCCGGAACGGGTTAAATATGCGGTCGCCCAATCCATTGGAATACCGCTTAAGCCCCAAAACAACGGCAATTTGACCACGGAACAGGCCGGCAAAATCGGCGGACAAATCGGCGGCGCCATGGTCCGGGAAATGGTCCGGTTGGCGCAACAGCAATTGACCGGCAAAAATGCGCGCAATTAGTCGGCGGGCAAAAATTGTGCTGTTGCCGATTCTGCGCTACAATAGGTGCAAACGACAAATAATGG
>DASVDB010000056.1 GCA_036381315.1 Bacilli bacterium
ATTTTAAGACAGCTTCTGATTATAATTTCGGAAAAATATCCCATATTCCTCCTTAAACATGCAACTTTTGTCGAACGAAACAAAAATCTTGGACTTACAGCCAAATTATCAGGATTAAAAACAAAAAAAGCCTTGGTAAACAAGGCTTTCGCGTATCGCAATATAAGCGGGTGAAGGGAATCGAACCCTCGACAACAGCTTGGAAGGCTGTGGTTTTACCACTAAACTACACCCGCATAAGTTCCCGCAAAAGTGACGCAAAGCTTCGAGGCTTATTTCGTCTGCATCAAACCAAAGCTTGATCGGCGTCCAACGCTTTTGCGGGACCAAAAAACTGTAATCGGGACGACACGATTTGAACATGCGACCCCCTGGTCCCAAACCAGGTGCTCTACCAAGCTGAGCTACGTCCCGTTAGAAAAGCCGGCGGAATGCCTCGCCGTTTTTTCAAAGCAAAAAGTAATATATCATGTTCCGATTAAAAAATCAACGGAATATTGCGGTACTGCGCAGAATAGCTTAGCGGCCAGTATGCGCGATATGCGCGATATATGCGAATTTTCACTTACATCTTCTTAAAAAGCCGGCGTTTGCGATGAATGTATGTGCTTTTTCACATATAATTGTGTAAAATTCGCGAATTCCTGACAAATATATATTATTTTTCACATATATTTTGCACAAAAACCGGATTCCGAGAAAATTATTTGTGAATTTTCACATACATTTTATGATAAGTCAGGATAAGTCAGACTGACCCTTTACGATCGCCACGCTCGCGCTCGCTCCGATCCGATTCGCGCCTGCCTGAATCATGGCGCATGCGGTCGCGAAATCTCTGATCCCGCCGGATGCCTTGACGCCCATCTCCGCCCCGACCGTTTTGCGCATCAGCGCCACGTCGGCAACAACCGCCCCGCCCGGACCGAATCCCGTCGAGGTTTTGACGAAATCGGCGCCCGCTTCCTTGCACAAAAGACACGCGGCGATTTTCTCCGCATCCGTCAAAAGAGCCGTCTCCAATATCACTTTCACCTTGGCGCGGCCGCGGCAAACTTCCACCACCTTGGCGATATCCGCTTTTACCGCATCCGCATCCCCTGATTTCATCGCGCCGATATTCATCACCATATCGACTTCCGTCGCGCCGTCCGCGATTGCCTGCCGCGCTTCCGCTGCCTTCGCGGCGCTGCTTGTTGCGCCCAGGGGGAAGCCGACAACAGTGGCGATGCCGACGCTTGTCCCGGCCAACTCTTTTGCCGCCGCAGCCACCCAATACGGATTGACGCAAACGGCGGCGAAACCATATTGCTTCGCTTCCCGGCACAAATGAACAACCTGGGCAAGCGTCGCGTCCGGTTTCAATAACGTATGATCGATCATTCCGGCGATATCCGCTACGTCCGGCATGCTTATTTTTCCCCTTTCCTATCGCAACTATCGCGCAATGAAAAACCAAGAGGCAGCAACGCGGCAACGGTGGTCTTGCGCAAATCCCCGCGCATATTGGCCAAATACACCGGCATCTCGCCCGGGCACAATTCCAGCATAACCTGGCGGCAAGCGCCGCAAGGCGAGACAGGCTCATTCGTATCCGCAATGACGGCAAGCGCCGCAAATTCCCGGCACCCTTCCGAAATTGCCTTAAACAGCGCGGTTCTTTCCGCGCAATTGCACAGTCCATATGCGGCGTTCTCGACATTGCAGCCGGTGAACACCGTGCCGTCCTTCGCCAAAACGGCAGCGCCCACGGTAAATTTGGAATAGGGCGCATAGGCGCAATCCCGCGCATTTTTAGCAGCAGCAAGCAATTTCTCCATAAGGATCGTAACCATCCCCTTGTCGTTTTAGGCATTCGGCCTGAGCCGCCGTAAAGTACAGCCTGCCGCAAACGCTTCGTCCATTTCATCATAACATTTTCCAAAGGCGTTGAAAAATGCGCCCATTCTGGGTATCTGTGGTAAAATAAAAGAGACGTTTGCAATACGGGGGTGGGATCAAAAGGCATGCGCATGGTGGATTTGATCGCGAAAAAACGCGACGGTAAGCAACTGTCCAGGCAAGAAATCGAGCATATAATCGCAGGCTATACCGCGGGAAACATTCCCGATTACCAAATGTCCGCTTGGGCGATGGCCGTTTTTTTTCAAGGAATGACGCCGGAAGAAACGGCCGATTTAACGATGGCGATGGCGAATTCCGGAGATCGCGTGGATTTGTCGCAAATTCACGGCGTCAAGGTGGACAAACACAGCACCGGCGGCGTCGGCGACACGACGACGCTTGTGCTGGCGCCGCTCGTAGCCGCGGCCGGCGTACCGTTCGCGAAAATGTCCGGCAGAGGCCTGGGACATACGGGGGGCACAATCGACAAACTGGAGGCGATCCCCGGTTTTCGCGCCGAACTGCCGGCAAGCCGGTTTATCGCCAACGTAAACGCGATGAAAGTGGCGGTCGTCGGCCAAAGCGGCAATTTAACGCCCGCGGACAAAAAGCTCTACGCCTTGCGCGACGTGACGGCTACCGTCAACTCGATCCCGCTGATCGCAAGCTCCATTATGAGCAAGAAAATCGCCGCCGGCGCCGATGCGATCGTACTCGATGTCAAAACCGGCTCCGGGGCGTTCATGAAATCGCTCGCCGACGCGCGCGAACTGGCCTCGGCCATGGTGCGCATCGGCAAGCAAGCGGGCCGCCAAACAATCGCCGTTATCAGCGACATGAGCCAGCCGTTGGGCTTTGCCGTCGGCAATGCGCTGGAAGTGAAAGAAGCGATCGATACATTGAAAGGCGCCGGCCCCCCGGACTTGACCGAACTCGTTCTGACGTTGGGCGCGAATATGGTCGTATTGGGCCAAAAGGCGCCGGATTTCGCCACGGCGTATGCGCAACTGCGCGGTTTGCTGGCAAATGGCGCCGCGTTCGCCGCGTTCAAAACGTTCGTGTCGGCGCAAAACGGCTCGCCGGAGGCGATCGACCATCCGGAAATGCTGCCGCAAGCGCCGTATCAAATTCCCGTCGTCGCCGATACGGACGGATATATCCACAGCATCCAGGCGGAAGAAATCGGCGTTGCGGCCATGATGCTTGGAGCCGGACGGGCGACAAAAGAGGCGGCCATCGATCCTTCCGTCGGCGTCGTCTTGCAAAAAAAGGTGGGCAATACCGTCAAAAGCGGGGAGACGATCGCCGTCATTCACGCCAATCGCGAATCCGTTGACGACATCCACATGAAAGTCAAACGGGCCTTTACCATCGGCGCAACAGCATGCGCTGCGCCGCCGCTGATTTATGAAACGATCGGCTAAAAAAAGACAGATGGGAGCGATGAATATGAAATACCGCAAACTGGGCAAAACAGAAGCAAAAGTATCGGTTATCGGCGTCGGCACCTGGCAATTCGGCGGCGAATGGGGCCATGATTATACGCAGGGCGAAGTGGACGCGATTTTGGATACGGCAGCGGAAGCCGGGATCAATTTAATCGATACCGCCGAATGTTATGGCGACCATTTGTCCGAGTCTTTCATCGGCGATTATTTGCGCCGCCGCAACCGCGGCGACTGGTTTATCGCCACAAAATTCGGACATCGGTTCAAGGGCCGGTTTGATCGCGTCAATCTAATCTCCGCCGACGAGGTGCAGAAACAGCTTGACGATTCGTTAAAAGCCTTGCAAACGGATTACGTTGACTTGTACCAATTTCATTCGTTATCCGATGAGCAATTCGCCAACGACGCGTTGTGGACGATGCTGAACAAACAAGTGGAAAAAGGGAAAATCCGCCATTTGGGCATCTCCATCGGCAGCAACCAAAACATTTACCAGACGGACGCCGCCGAAAAAGTGGGCGCTTCCGTCATTCAGGTTGTCTATAATCGCATCGATCGCGAGCCGGAAAAAGAAGTATTTCCGTCCTGCATCAGACAAAATCTCGGCGTTCTGGCGCGGGTGCCGCTTGCCAGCGGCTACTTGAGCGGAAAATACGCGCCCGGCGCAAGCTTCGCACAGACCGACGTCCGCTCCCGCCATGATCGCGAGAAAATTGACCGCATGTTGGCGCAAGTCGAGCAAATCCGCCGCGAGGAAGTACCTGCCGGGATGAACATGGCGACGTGGGCATTAGCCTGGTGTTTGCGCCATCCGGCAGTCACATGCGTCATTCCGGGCTGCAAAAATCCGGAACAAACGAAAGCAAATGCACAGGCCGCCGAATATGTCGGCGATGAACACCCGCAAGCGTGGCCGGACGAACTCAACCTCGATAATCTGCAACTCGAATAAACTACCCCAAAGCCGGATTGACGGCGTATCCGCGCCTCGACGGATACGCCGTCAACAGTTTCATTCCATCGCCGCCAATCCTTTCGCCAAATCGGCAATTATGTCTTCGGGGGCCTCGATCCCGACAGACAACCGGATCAAACCGTTCGTAATGCCCAATTCCCGCTGTTTCTCTTTTGCCAGCAGACGATGCGACGTCCTGAGCGGGTGCGACATCGTCGTGGCGATTCCGGCCAGCGAAGGCGCAATGACGATCATCTCCATCGCCCTGAACATGCGATTCAACTTTTCCGTTTCCTCGCTTGTTACAAAGCTGAGCATCCCGCCGCCGGCGTGCAACCCGAGCCGCTCGGCGACGGCAAATGTTCGATGGCTCTCCAAAAGCGGATAATACACCTTGCTAACCATAGGATGGCTTTGCAAAAACCGGGCGACTTTCTCCGCGTTGGCGCAGTGCTGCCGCATCCGCAGCGCGAACGTTTTCAGCCCGCGCTCCACAAGCCAGGCTGCAAACGGCCCGAGATTAAGCCCCATTAATTTCATCCTTTGCCGGGCGTCGTCCATCACCGCCGGATCATTGCCAACCACAACGCCGGCTACGACGTCATTATGGCCGTTCAAATATTTGGTGACGCTATGAATGACGAGATCGGCGCCTTTTTCCAACGGGCGAACCACATAGGGCGTCGTAAACGTATTATCCACGATCAGTTTCGCGCCCCGTTCGTGCGCGATGCGGGCGAGCATGCCGATATCCACGACGCTGATCAGCGGATTGGTGACGACTTCGGCAAACAGCGCCCGCGTATTGGGCCGTATCGCCGCAATGACGTTTTCCTCCTGATGGCAGGAGACAAAAGAGCATTCGACGCCCAGCTTTTGCAACTCCGTCTGCAAAAGTGTAGCGGTAGCGCCATATATTTCATCGGAGCACAGCACATGATCTCCCGCTTTGGCAAAAGCCAAAAGCGCGCACAAAATCGCCGCCATGCCCGAAGAGGTGACGACCGCGTCCGCACCGCCTTCCATTGCGGCAATGGCCGCTTCCACCACTGAACAGTTGGGATTCCCATAGCGTGAATACAAATAGGTGCCTTGCTCTCCCGCAAAAAAACGTTCCACATCATCAAGATCCGCAAAAGTAAATACGGAGGTCTGGTAAATCGGCGTCGCCTCGGGGCGATTGCGTACCGGCGCGCGCCTGCCCGCGTGAATGCACGTTGTGGCCATTTGTTTTGATTTCATCTTATGGTCGCTTCCTTTCGCGTACACTTGCTTATCATATCGCCAACGACATTATAGCATGCTTTTTCTAAACGCATAATCGCGTTGCTTTACGCAGGCTGTATCTGTTACAATGGCAACGAAATCCATTCCATGAAACGGGAGGCCGACATGGTCCGATATACGTTTAATCAGGCGGAACTGAATTTGCAGGAATACG
>DASVDB010000057.1 GCA_036381315.1 Bacilli bacterium
TTGCTGGACGACCAGGCGACATAGCAAGGCGCCTCATAACCGGGAACCAGACGTTTGTAAGAATTCACCGTCGGGTTGGTAATGGCCGTATAATTGCGGGCGTGGTATAAAATGCCGGCCATAAATTGCCGCGCCGTCAGACTTAAGCCAAGCGCATCCTCCGGATCGTAAAATGCGTTTTTGCCGTCTTTAAACAGCGACATATGGCAATGCATGCCGGAACCCGCCATGCCGTACAGCGGCTTTGGCATGAACGTGGCGTGCAGTCCGTGCTTGCGCGCGATCGTTTTCACGACAAGTTTAAACGTCTGGATCTGGTCGGCCGCTTTAACGGCATCCGCATATTTGAAGTCGATTTCGTGCTGTCCCGGCGCAACTTCATGGTGCGAAGCTTCCATCTCGAAGCCCATCTCTTCCAGCGTCAAAACGATATCGCGACGGCAATTTTCGCCAAGATCGGTTGGCGCCAAGTCGAAATAACCGCCCTGATCGTTCAGTTCCATGGTCGGTTTGCCTTTTTCGTCCGTTTTAAACAGGAAAAATTCCGGTTCCGGACCGACATTCATTACGGAGAAGCCCAATTTTTGCATGTATTCCAGATTCCGCTTCAAAATGGCGCGCGGATCACCGGAAAACGGCGTTCCATCCGGCATATAGACGTCGCAAATCAAGCGGGCAACGCGATCCTCGGTAACCCACGGATAGACGAGCCATGTATCCAAATCGGGATATAAGTACATATCGGATTCCTCAATGCGCACATAGCCTTCAATGGATGATCCGTCAAACATCAATTTATTCGCCAATGCCTTGTCCAACTGGCTTATGGGGATTTCAACATTTTTGATCGCACCGAGCAAATCGGTGAATTGCAGACGAATAAAGCGGACATTTTGTTCTTTGGCGATCCGCTTGATATCTTCTTTGCTATAACCCATAACGACAATACCTCCCGATTGAATGACAGTTAATATTTTATGGATCTGGTTTTATTTTGTCAATGAATGTCAGATCGGTTTACAGTTGTTGACTCCCGAACATATTGGCGATCGCCGTCAACACCCCATATTTGGCATGCGAGTATGTCAGTCCGCCTTGCATATAAGCAATGTACGGCGCGCGAACAGGCGCGTCCGCCGACAGCTCCAGACTGCCTCCCTGGATAAAAGTGCCTGCCGCCATAATGACCGGGTCAGCATATCCGGGCATCTCCCAAGGTTCCGGCGTGACATGGGAATCCACCGCCGCCGCCTGTTGAATGGAACGGACAAAGGTCAGCAATTGTTCCTCATTGCGCCATTTTACCGCTTGAATAATATCGGATCTGGCTTCATTCCACTTCGGGTTCGTCGCAAACCCGCATTGCTCGAACATCGCGGCCGCAAAAACAGCGCCTTTCAAAGCTTGTCCAACCGTGTGCGGCGAAAGAAACAGGCCCAAAAACATGTCGCGCGTCGTTCCCAGCATCGCCCCTGCCTCGCCGCCGATTCCCGGCACGGTTAGACGATATGACGAAAGTTTCACTGCATTTTTTGTTCCGGCAATGTAGCCTCCGGTCCGGGCGATTCCGCCTCCCGGGTTTTTGATTAACGAACCGGCGATGATATCCGCGCCGACTTGCGGCGGCTCCAGTTCCTCGGTAAATTCTCCGTAGCAGTTGTCGACAAACACGAGCACATCCGGCCGCCACGTTTTCACCCGCTCGACCATCTCGCCGATCTCCGCAACCGAAAAAGACCGCCGCCATGAGTAGCCGCGGGAACGCTGAATGCCGATCAACTTCGTGCGGGGCGTTAACGCCTGTTTCACGCGCAGCCAATCCACCGTGCCGTCTTCCCGCAATTCCACCTCCCGAAAAGTCACTCCCCAATCGGCAAGCGACCCCGTGCCGTCGTTTGGCTGCCCGATTACTTTATGCAGCGTATCGTACGGTTTGCCGGTGATGTACAAAAGCTCGTCGCCCGGGCGCAGCACGCCGAACAGCGCCGCGGCTATCGTATGCGTCCCTGAAATCAAATGCGGCCTGACAATAGCCGCCTCCGCTCCGAACACATCGGCAAATACCAGATCCAACGTCTCTCTGCCTTTATCGTTATAGCCGTAACCAGTCGAGGTTTGCAAGTGAAAATCGCTTACGCGATGACGCTGGAAAGCACGGATCACTTTCCACTGGTTCTTGTCAATCAATCGGTCGATTTCCCGGAATTTGTCCGCCGCAAGCTGCTCGGCATCTTCCGCGAGTTTCATGAGCTCTGGTGAAAACGGCATCGTTATTCCTCCCATGTTTTCGGTTCCGCAACGCGATACGGAGCCAACAAATACCCGTTTCTCGCGAATTCGTGCGCAGGGATATGCGCTTTGATGATCATTTGTTCGCCGTCGACGGTTTGCGTAAGCACGTTCCCCATCCGGTGCAACAGCGCAATGAGATCGCCCCGTTCGGCCGGAATGGCGAATGCGTGCGCCGCCCCCGCCAATTTCTGATCGAGCAGCGTTTTCAACCGCGCAATGTCGTCATCCGAAAAAGCGGAGATCCGGATGTGACCGCTCGTATCCTGCGGGGCGGCCAATCCTGCGGGGCCGCCCAGATCCGCCTTGTTGAAAATGAGCAAACGTTCCTTGCCTGCCGCCCCAATCTCGGCAAGCACCTCTTCAACCGTGGCGATTTGCCGCGCGACATTTTGTGCCGAAGCATCCACGACATGCAAAAGCAAATCCGCTTCGCAAACTTCTTCCAATGTCGCGCGAAAAGCGGCAATCAGCGCATGCGGCAAGTTTTGGATAAATCCGACCGTATCCGTCAACACCGTTTGGTTGCCGCTCGGCAGCTTCATGGTTCGCGTAAGCGGATCAAGCGTGGCAAACAGGCGGTTTTCGGCAAAAGCATGCGCTTCGGTCAGACGGTTTAAAAGCGTGGACTTGCCGGCATTTGTGTAGCCGACCAACGCCACTTGCGTCACGCCGCTTCTTTTTCGCTGTTCCCGCAAAAGTCTGCGGTGCCTCGCCACATCCTCCAACTGTTTGCCCAATTCCACAATCCGGCTGCGGATGTGGCGTCTATCTGTTTCCAGCTTCGTTTCGCCGGGACCGCGCGTGCCGATGCCGCCGCCAAGACGGGATAAATTTTTGCCGTGTCCGGACAATCTGGGCAGCAAATAGTTCAGCTGCGCCAGCTCAACCTGGATAATCCCTTCGCGCGTTCTCGCCCGCTGCGCAAAAATATCGAGTATGAGTTGTGTCCGGTCGATGATTTTGGCGTCCAATTCATGTTCCAGATTGCGCACTTGCGCTCCCGACAGTTCGCGGTCAAAAATAACAACGTTAGCCCCGGAGCGAACGATAAGATCCCGCAACTCCGCCACTTTGCCCTTGCCGATCAGAAAGCGCGGGTCCAAAGCCTGTTTCTTCTGCCGCATTGTTCCGGCGACTTCCACCCCGGCGGTATCGGCAAGCTGCGCCAATTCGGCGAGCGAGTATTCCATTTCTTGTTCCGTCAACCGGTCCGAATCCGTACATAATCCGACCAAAACGCATCTTTCGCGATCTGGCGCGACGTTATAACCTGCCGGCCGCATGCGCCACCTCTTTTTATGCAAACGTTGCGATGTCCCGCATCCCAGTATAGCAAATCATTGCCTAGCGGTCGAATTTCAAATCTTCCGGCCTAATGGACATCAATTCTTGTCGGGACGGGGCAGTCGGGTATTGGTTCAACAAACGGACCGCCTGATGGCGAATCGCTTTTTCCAACACGTTGCGCACATACCGCGCGTTGCTGAACGTTTTCCACATGGCGGCTTTTTCTTCGGTTAAATGCCGTTTCAGTTTGATCAAGGTATGCGGCAGCAGCGTATATTCCCGCTCTTGCGCCATCAATTCCACAATTTGCAGCAATTGCTCAACGGTATAATCGTGAAACTCCACCTGAATCGGAAAACGCGACGGCAAACCGGGGTTCGTGCTTAAAAAATGCTCCATTTCATCCGTGTATCCGGCCAAAATCAGCACAAATTCGTCTTTGTGGTCCTCCATTGCCTTGACCAGACAATCGATCGACTCTTTGCCGAAATCTTTTTCGCCGCCTCGCGCCAAACTGTACGCCTCGTCAATGAACAGCACGCCGCCCAACGCTTTTTTGACCATTTCTCGCGTTTTGATGGCGGTGTGTCCGATGTATTCGCCGACCAGATCGGCGCGTTCCACTTCGATCAGATGGCCTTTCTTGAGCACGCCCATTTCCTTGAACATCCTGGCAAAAATGCGCGCTACCGTCGTCTTGCCGGTGCCGGGATTGCCTTTGAACACCATATGGTATACTTGCTGGCCGGATAAAAGCCCTGCCCGTTTGCGGTATTCATCCACCTTTAACAACGCGTAAATTTCATAGACGAGACGCTTCACATGCTCAAGGCCGACCATCCGGTTCAGTTCCTTGACCAATTCAGCGAAACCCGATTCCGCGCCAAAAGCGTTGTCGCAAGACGCATTGTCGCCGCTTTCCGCCGCATGTTCCGGTTCGCGCAAGACCACCTGAATTTGTCGGGAAACCGGCCTCGTGTATGGGGTGCCGGCCAGAACGCTTCCTGCCATGAACATCACCTCTTGAATTGGGTGTATGTGCCGATTGTAAAGTATACGCAAACGCCCAGAAGAAGGTTACTTCGACTCCCGTCCGCTCTTAATCCTCTCCATTTCCCAGTAAAAATGCCGCTACCTGCGCAAACAACCGGTCCGCCTCCGCGTCCAGACAGATTAAATGGCGGGATTCGGGATAGAAGCAAACCGTGACCGGCCCTTTAATTCTTCGCTGCAAATACCGCGCGCTTAACGGATGCACAACCTGGTCGCGACCCGATTGGGCAATAAACGTTGGCACGGCAACATGACCGAAGGATGGACGCAAACGTTCGACCAAATTGACAAACTGCCAGTTTGCGCCAAGCGGAATTTTTTTTCCGCGCAACAGTTGGGACACCTGCCCGTTTCGGATGGCGGCGGTCAAATGCCGGACAAAGCGCACGGGGCTAAAATAGATCGCCGCGGCATTTAACAGCACCAATTTGCGCACGGGATAACGCGTGGACAAATAAGCGGCAAGCACGCCCCCCATCGAAAAGCCCACCAGATCAAACCGGCCGGCAGCTTCAGTGAGCGTCGCCGCTTCCCGCTCCGCCGCACGCAGCCAATCGTACCATTTTGTCGTTTTCAGGCCGCGCAATTCCTGATCATGCCCCGGCAGCGTGGGCATGACCGTCTCGTATCCGCGCCGCCTGAGCGCCTCCGCCAACGGCTCAAGCTCGTAGGGACCGCCGGTATAGCCATGCAAAAGCAGGCAAACTTTTTTGTTTTCGCCAGGACGGTTATTCATGCGGGCTCTCCTCCGGCGAAGGAGCAGGCGGCACGCGGGGCGGGACAGACGGGTGCGCAGGCGGCCGCGGCCCCTTTAAAGGAGGCGTGGCGCTCGGCGCAAGCGACGGCGAAGGCGCTTGCTCGCCGTCCGCCCCCGTCGGTTCCGGCGACAAGGTCGGTTCCGGCGATAACGTTGGCTCCGGCGATAAAGTCGGCTCCGGCGAATATGTTGCCTCGGGCGGAACGGCAACCTCGACGATGTCCGATTTCGGCCCTTCCGCGTCCTTTCCGGGAGGAACGGCGACAAC
Source organism: Bacilli bacterium (assembly GCA_036381315.1). Classification (NCBI taxonomy): domain Bacteria; kingdom Bacillati; phylum Bacillota; class Bacilli; species Bacilli bacterium. Next base: position 5,658 of record DASVDB010000057.1, read on the forward strand.
ATAATATTGGTACGATTCGCCCGGTTGAATCGTCAAATCGTGAACAGTCGTGTCTTTCGTCGGCAGCAACAATGAAAAACCGGACTCTTCCGCGCCTTTGCGATAAAGGCGATATTCCCAGCCGCCCGGCAGTGCGGTCCAGGTAACGGCGATTTGCCGATCCTGAGGCAAATATTGCGCCGCAATATTCGCAACTTTGCCTGCAGGCGGCGTCGCTTCCGGAGCGTCGCTCGCTAGATGCGGAAACGGTTTGACTTTTACGCCCGCCAGCGCTTTTGCCAATACATATGAAAACATGCGCGCCGGATTGCCGCTTCCGCCTTTCAAATACGTTTCTTTATCCGTATGGTCATACCCCATCCATACGGCCGCCGTCATTTCCGGCGTATAGCCGACAAACCAAACGTCGCGGTTGCCCAAAGCGCCTTTGACCGCCGTCTGCGTCGTCCCGGTTTTTCCGGCCACAGGGCGCTTCATCCGGGCATTTTTTCCGGTTCCGTTTTGCACGACGTCCTGCAGCATTTGGGTCATGGCCAAGGCGGTTTTTTTGCTCATGACCCGTTTCGTTTCCGGCTTGAACTGATAGATCGTACGCTCTTCCTTGCCGCGCATGTCGGTAATTTTTACAATGGCATGCGCTTTATGCAGTTCCCCCTGATCGGCAAACGCGGAGTAAGCATGCGCCATTTGCAGCGGCGACACGCCGTTCGTCAACCCGCCAAGCGCAATTGCCAGATTGCGGTCTTCCGGGCCTAACGGAATCCCGAGTTGCGCGGCAAATTTCATTCCGGTTGCGATCCCGATTTGCTTTAGCAACCAAACCGCGGGCACATTGATGGAGTCGCGCACTGCTTCCCGCATCGTCACCTGCCCGCGAAACTTGCCGTCATAATTGCTTGGCGTATAGCCGTCGAACGACATTTTTTGGTCCGGCAAAATCGACGACGCGGTCCAGTCGCCGGTCTCCAACGCCGGCCCGTAGACAATAATCGGTTTAAAGGAAGAGCCCGGCTGCCGTTTTGCCAAAGCCCGGTTATAGTCGCCGAATTGGTAATTTCGGCCGCCGACAAGCGCGGCAATGCCGCCGTCGTTGTTGTTGATGATCACCATGGCGCCTTGCACTTGCTCATTTTTCGTCCCTTCCGGAAACAGGGAACTGTCGGCAAATGCCGCCTCCGCCGCTTGCTGCGCCTTTATATTCAAGGTTGTATAAATTTTATAGCCGCCCTGCCTCAGCTCCGCTTCACTGATATGAGCCACCGCTTCCGCCTCGTGGATAATATAGTTCGCGTAGCTGGGGTAAGTCTGATTGTTCGTTTTTTGCGGCTTGTAAACAACCGCTGCCGCTTGCTCCTCTTCCTCCCGGGAAATCAACCCCTGCTCATACATCAGTTTCAACACGACTTTCCGGCGCTCCTGCGAGCGCTCGGGGTCATCGATCGGATTGTAATAGGACGGCGCTTTCGGAATGCCGGCCAACGTGGCGATCTGCCATAATTTCAGCCCGTTTTGCGGATCGGTCAAATCGGTTACGCCAAAGTAGGTTTTCGCCGCCGCTTTTACGCCGTATGCCCCATTGCCGAAATAAATCCGGTTCAAATACATTTCAAGAATTTCGTCTTTTGTGTAATTATTTTCCAACGCCAGCGCGATGGAAGCTTCCGTCGCTTTGCGAAACAACGTTTTTTCATTGGACAAAAACAAGTTTTTCGCCAACTGCTGCGTAATCGTGCTGCCGCCTTCAACCATGCTGCCGTGCACGATGTCCGTTACAAGCGCGCGGGCGATGGACAAGTAGTCGATGCCTTTATGCTCGTAAAAACGCTTATCCTCGGTGGCAATAAATGCTTCCTGAAGCAGCTTCGGCATTTTCTCAAGTGGTATAAGCTCGCGATTTTCGCGCGAAATGCGCATGGCTTCGCGGCCATTGGCGTCATATACGATCGTTGCTTCGGCCATATCGATTTTGTCCAGATTCGTTTTCAGCAATCGTTCACCGTTTAAAATGAAAAACAAATAGCCGGCCATCGAACAGAACAAAAGCGCCGCGATTGCGACAAATGCGCGAAACAGCCATCTGCCGACACTTCTCTTCTTCTTTGCAGCCTTTGTCCTTGTCGCACGCCTTTTGCCATTCATGTGTGGTCACACTCCATCCGAAATGAAAAGAACAACCTGTTATTCGGTTGCTCGCGGTTTTTCTCTCTATAAACGCAACAACCGCGTAAAAAGTTTCCCTCCTACGCGGCTGCCGCAAAAACAATTACCTTTTACTCGCTTTCCTGGACCAACGAAACGTTGCGCTGCGGGGTGAAAGTGGAAATGGCGTGTTTATACACCATTTGTTGTTTACCGTCGCTGTCAATGACGATCGTGAAGTTGTCAAAAGCGCGAATGAAGCCGCGAATTTGGAACCCGTTCGTGAGATAAACTGTTACTGGAATGTTTTCCTTCCGCAATTGGTTCAAAAATGTGTCCTGAATGTTGATCGGTTTATTCATAATTTCGGTACCCCCTGCATGATTTTCACGATTTTGGCATACTGATTTCAGCTAAATGAGCACTTTGCTGATATTATATCACTTATTTCTTGCAAATGGGCATTAAATTTTGCCGGTTCCCCGACATCCACCCATTCGATGCCGTCCATATGCCGAAACCACGACAACTGGCGCTTGGCGAACCGCTTCGAATCCCGCTTGATCAGCGCAATCGCTTCATCCATCGGGATTTCGCCGCGCAATCCGGCAATGATTTCCTTATACCCCAACGCTTGCATCGAAACAAGCCCGCTGTCGTAACCTTGCTTGAGCAGCCCTTCCACCTCCGCAATTAATCCGGCCTTGACCATCGCATCGACCCGCGCTTCGATCCGCTCGTAAAGTTTTGCGCGATCCATTGTGAGCCCAAGCAAACACGCCTGATAAGGAGATGTTCGCGTTTGTTCCGCAAGCTGCCGGGAGACGGTTACACCGGTCAGATGGAAAATTTCCAGCGCCCTGATGATGCGGCGCAAATCGTTGGGGTGGAGCCGATTTGCCGTTTCCGCGTCGATTGCCCGCAGTTTGGCATGCAGCGCTTCCGCTCCGTATTCCTCGGCAAAACGCCGCTGTTCGCGGCGAAACGCTTCATCGCTGCCCGCCTTACTAAAGTTATATTCAAACAAAACCGATTCAATGTACAATCCGGTTCCGCCGACAATAAACGGCAGTTTGCCGCGGCCTGTGATATCGCTGATCGCCTGTTTGGCGAGGCGCTTGAAATCGGATACGGAAAAAGGCTCGTCCGGCGGCAAAATATCGATTAGATGATGGGGAATGCCTTCACGTTCATGCGGCAACAACTTTGCCGTGCCGATGTCCATCCCGCGGTACACCTGCATCGAGTCGCCGGAAATAATCTCGCAGTCGAATCTGCGGGCGATTTCCAAACTGTATTTTGTTTTTCCGACGGCCGTTGGCCCGACGAGAACGAGCAGCTTTTGTTTGGCGGGCGGGCTTCCGTTCACGGCTTCATCACTCCATAGGCAATTTTGGACGAAGTATGAATGATTTCCGAAAATCCCAAACGGGCAAATTCGCCGCTGTCCATTTGCTCTTTCAACACAACGCGTCGTTTCGCCACGCGCACCGCCTGGCAAACGGCTTCCCGCGAAAGCGGACGGTCATTGGCGATGCCGCGCAGCGGACTGATCGCTTGCGAATGGGCGATCGGTGTGCGGAACATCGGATCGAAATAGACGATATCGCGGCTGTTGTCCGGCAACGAGGCCAGCACTTCGCAATGATCGGCGCATGTGACGCGCACTCTGCGCATGGCCTGATCGACAGCCGCTTGCCCGGAAACATAGCGGCGCACGCCGTGCGCAAGCAGTTCCGCCAACACCGGCTCGCTTTCCAGGGCTTCCACCGTACCTTGCGCGCCGACAGCGTAAGCGAAGACGATGGCGTCGGAGCAAAGGCCGGCCGTGCAGTCCAGCACCGAATCGCCGGCAGCAATCGCGCAAGCCGTCAGCAGCGGATCGGCGCCGCCTTGCAACAACCGTTTAATCCTGAGCATGGCGCTGCTCGGATGGAAAAAAAGCGGCGCCGCGCCGTCCCGATACAATTTCCATTGTCCGCGAGCAAGGAGCAGCACCATATGGTCATCCGCTTTCGCCAACAGTTCGTGCAGTGAAACGTTTTGCCGCGGCACCCAAACGGCGCCCAGCTTGTCCGCCATCCGGACAGCTTCTTCTTCCAGTTCGGGCGAAAAACCGCGCGAGGTTGTAATAATCATGCGATCACCTGCATGCGAAAATCCAAAGAAGCTATTACATAACCCTTTTAAACATTTTTTCCAATTCGTAGTTTGATATGCTGACGACGACAGGCCGGCCGTGCGGGCACGTATACGGATTGCGGCAGGCGCGCAGGCGGTCGATCAGCGCTTCGATCTCGGGAACAGTCAGGGCGTCGTTCGCTTTGATCGAAGCTTTGCAGGCGCACAAAATCGCCGATTTTTCCCGCAACTTGCCGATATCGATTTCCTGTTTTTCCGCAAGCACCCATTCCGCCATCTCTTCGACGATTTCTTTCTCCCGGCCGGCGGGAATCCAGTGCGGCAGCGCCCGCACCAGGAGCGTATTGCCGCCGAAATGCTCCAGAAATACGCCCGCCTGTGCAAATACCGCAAGCTTCGCCAACAATACGTTCATTTCCGTTGGGGAAAATTCCAGCGTTAGCGGAAGCGCCAGCGTCTGGCTGGCTTCTTGCGGATTGGCAAACAATTCGTAAAACCGCTCATAGTTGATTCGCTCGTGCGCGGCATGCTGATCGATTAAATAAAGACCGTCTTCGTTTTGCGCCAATATGTATGTGCCGCGCATTTGCCCGATGACATGCAAATGCGGGATTGCCGGCATGCCGCCGGAAGTTTGCGTTGGAGCTGCCGCTTGCAGAAAAGCCGCCGTTTCTTGCACCGTCGGCGCGGTCCGATCCTGCGGCGGTTTGGCGGCCGATGCCGCCTCCGAAGGATAGGCATAGCGGTTGTTTGTAGGCCGCTTTGCTTGCTGCGGCGCAAGTTCCGGCTGAACTTCTTGTACGGTGCGGCCGGAGGCCGTCGCCTGCTGCGGCCGGCCCGAACCTGCTTGCCGCGGCGCGGATTCGATCACCAGTTGTTCCTGCATGTACGTTTTTAGCGGCCCGTTCTGAACCGCGCTCGGAATGAGCGTCGTACGCTTTAGCGCAGCCGCGGTCGCTTGCCTGATTGCGCCCAATAATTCCTGCTCTTTGCTGAAGCGAACTTCCAGCTTGTTCGGATGCACATTCACATCGAGCAACGACGGTTCCATCCGCACATGCAGCACGGCGATCGGAAACCGATGCAACGGCAAGAGCGTATGGTATGAGTCCATGATAGCCTGCGTCAATAAATAATGGCGAACCGTCCGCCCGTTTACGGCAATGGTCATTCCGTTGCGGTTGGCGCGGCTCGCTTCCGGTTTGGCGACAAATCCCGCAAGCGAAAAATCGGCGGTTTCCGCTTCCACGCGAATCATTTTTCTCGCCGTATCCGTTCCGTAGATCGCGGCAATCACTTGCAGCAAATCGCCGTTGCCGTTTGTAGCGAGCAACTTGTTGCCGTTGTGGGTGAAAGAAAACGCGATTTCGGGGTGCGCAAGCGCGATCCGGTACAAAAAATCGGAAATGTGCGAAAGTTCGGTCTGCACGGTGTGCAAATACTTCAACCGCGCCGGCGTATTAAAAAACAAATCGCTCACCTTGATATCCGTGCCGCGCGGGTGCGCCGCATCCGCACACATTTTTACCACGCCGCCGTCGATGACAATCTTTTTTCCCAGCCCGTCCGTCCGGGCGGAAGAAGTGCATTCCACTTTGGCGACGGCGGCGATGCTGGGCAACGCTTCGCCGCGAAATCCGAGGCTTTTGATGCGGAACAAATCGGCGCCGGAAGCAATTTTGCTCGTGGCGTGGCGCAAAAATGCCGTCTCGCAGTCATCGGCGGCGATGCCCGTTCCGTTATCCGTTACCCGGATGAGTTGAATGCCGCCTTCTTCCACGGCAACGTCAATCGTCGTGCTTTCGGCGTCGATGGCGTTCTCCACCAATTCTTTGACGACCGACGCCGGCCGCTCGACGACTTCGCCGGCGGCAATCTGGTTGGCAATATGTTCATCTAGGACACGTATTTTGCCCATTACGCTTATTTCCCTTCGCGAGCGCTAAGCTGCAAAATATTTTGCTGTTTGGACCAGGCAAACTCGGGATATGCCGCGGCAAACGCCTGCGCATCAATGAAGCTCACGCCGTCCTGCAATTTCAGTGAAGCGTCGGACAGTTTAAACTGCCGAACGGTGCCGTTTTCCGCAAGCGTGACCGCTTTCGTCTTTCCGTCCCAGGCAACGTCGGCGCCGACAAGCGCGGCCAAAATCCGCGATGGCACATATTCCGAATGGTTCGCCTCAATGGTGGGAAATCTTTCGAGAAACGCTTTGCCGTTAATTTCCGTTTCGTGGTCGGTCAGTTTCAGATTAATATCCCGCAAACCGGCAAGCCGCAACGCGGTGATTGTTTGCGCCGTGTCGCTGTATACGGTGATATCCGGCTTTAAGCCGATTCCGTTTACTTTGCGGCCGTGTGGCGTCAAATACTCTTCCACGGTTATTTTCAGCACGCCGCCGTCCGCAAGCGGAAAAATCGATTGCACGCTGCCTTTGCCAAATGTTTGGACGCCGATGACCTGCGCCAATTTATAGTCCTGCAGCGCTCCGGTCAATATTTCCGAAGCGCTGGCGCTGTATTCGTTCACCAGTATATAGACGGGTACGCCGATTCTTTGGCCTCCCGAAACCGTCAATTTGCTGCTGATCCCGTCGCGGCCTTTGGTCTGGATGAGCGTACCGACCGGCACAAACGACTTGAACATGTTGGCGGCGGTGTCCAACAGCCCGCCTGGATTGTAGCGAAGATCAATCACGAGCGATTTCATGCCTTTTTCCCGCCAATTCGCAAGAACGGCGGCAAATTTCTCGTCCGCGTCGCTGGAAAAATCGGTCACGGCGATATATCCGATACCCCCGGGAAACAGCATCGCATCCAACACGGGCACTGTAATCTGTTTGCGGGTAATCGCGTAATCGGCCAATTTTCCGGAACGCTCGATCGTAATATGTACGGTTGTGCCTTCCGGTCCGGTAATCGCGGCCACCAGATCGTCCAGTTTTTGGCCGGCGGTTTTTTTGCCTTCCACCGCCGCGATATAATCGCCTTTTTGGATGCCGGCGGAAACGGCAGGCGAACCGGGAAACACTTCGATGACATAAAAGCCTTTATTGTCCTCTCCCAAACGAACGCCGATGCCGACATACTGATTTTCCAGTCCGTTCGCAAACGACTGCCATTCATCCGGCGAAAAATATTGCGTGTACGGGTCGTTCAGCTTTTCCAGCATCGTATTAACATCGGATTCGGGAAAATTGCTTTCCGTTACGCCGCTCACATGGTACTGAGTCAACAGTTCATACACCTGATCATTTACCGCTTGTTCTGTTTGTTCGCCGAAAACGTTTAGCGGCATAAGCGAAAGCTGCAGCAATACGGCCAAAATGGCAACGGCACAAGCTTTTTTGATACGGGTTAACATCTTTACTCACCTACTCGTCAGATTTTCAGGCAAATTTGCTGCTTGAGTTCATAAAGCACATTCATTGCTTGCAGCGGAGTCATATTCATCAAATCGAGCGCTTTCAGCTTCTCGAGCGTCTTTAGCGCGTGTGAGTCGATGTTCGCCTCCTTGCCCTTTTTGGGTTTACCCTTGTGCGGCGCTTGTGCGTCTTCCTGCCCGACGAACCAACTCATCTGCACGACTTCTTCCGCCGCGTTTTCCGGCGCCTTGGCGAAAGTTTCGCGCGATGCGGCGGATTTCGCCCCGGCATACTGCTGCAGGATTTGATAGGCCCGCTCGATAAGCGATTCCGGCAGCCCGGCGATACGGGCGCAATAGATGCCGTAGCTGGTGTCGGCCGCGCCTTTGACCAGCTTGCGCAAAAAAGTTACATTGCCGTCATCTTCCCGCACCGCCATCCGGTAGTTGCGCAATTGCGGCAAACTTTGTTCCAGATGGGCGAGTTCGTGAAAATGCGTCGACACCAATGTTTTGCAGCCGATATGGTCATGCAGATATTCAATCACCGCCTGGGCGATCGCCATGCCTTCGCCCGTAGACGTGCCGCGTCCGAGTTCATCGATAATGACGAGGCTTTTGCCCGTCGCTTTTTCGGTCATGGTCTGAATATCTTTCATCTCCACCATGAACGTGCTTTGGCCGCCGACCAGATCATCGGCCGCGCCAATCCGCGTGAAGATTCGATCGATTAGCGGCACTGTTGCTTTTTGCGCGGGCACGAAACAGCCGATTTGCGCCATGATGACGATCAGGGCAACCTGCCGCATATAGGTGCTTTTCCCGGCCATGTTCGGCCCCGTGATCAGCATGATGCTGCCGTCCTCATGGTTCAGCCGCGTATCGTTGCCGACGAATTTGCCGTTTGTCAAAACCGCTTCGACGACGGGATGGCGCCCTTCCACGATCATGAGTGCATCGTCCGCGGCAATCTCGGGACGGACAAATCTTCCCGCAACGCTCGCTTCCGCCAGCGATTGATAGGCGTCCACTTCCGCCACAGCGGCGCCCAAACGCTGCAAGCGGGCGATTTGCCCGGCGATTTGCTGCCTAAGCTCGACAAACAATTCGTATTCGAGATCGACCATTTTTTCTTCCGCTTCGAGAATTAACGACTCTTTTTCTTTCAGTTCCTTCGTCACAAAGCGTTCGGCATTCGCCAATGTTTGTTTGCGCTCGTAACGCCCTTCCGGCAACTGCGCCAAATTGGCTTTCGTCACCTCGATATAATAGCCGAACACTTTGTTGAATCCAAGTTTAAGCGACTTGATGCCGGTCAGTTCACGCTCTTGTTTTTCCAATTGCGCGATCCACTGTTTGCCGCCGGCGCTCGCTTCCTTAAGCTTGTCCAAATACGCGTTGTATCCGGGCTTGATCATTCCGCCATCCCTTACGGATACCGGCGGATCGTCCACGATCGCCGCTTCGATCCAGTCCGCGATATCCGCGCAATCATCAAGGTCGGCAACAAGCGCAATTAGCGTCTGGCAGCCAGATTCGCGGCACAGCCGCATGATCCCGGGGATTTGCCGCAAGGAGAGCTTGAGCGCCAGCAAATCGCGCGCATTCGCCGTGCCGAACGCGACGCGCCCCGCCAACCGCTCCAGGTCGTAAACTTCTTTCAGCGCTTGGCGCAGCTCTTCGCGGGCAATCAAATTATGGAACAAATAATCGACCGCGTTAAGCCTCTTGGTAATCCGCTCCGCGCTAAGCAGCGGTTTGTCAACCCACCGTTTGAGCAGCCGCCCGCCCATCGATGTGACGGTGCGGTCCAAAAGCCATAACAGCGAGCCTGTTTTGGCGCGGTCGCGGATTGTTTCCGTCAACTCCAGATTGCGCCTGGTGAACGGGTCCAGCACCATATAGTGCTGCGGTTCGTAAACGCGGATATGCCGGATATGGTCGAGGGAGCGCTTTTGCGTTTCGTGCAGATACGAAATCAGCAAACAGACGGCGCGCCGTTTAGCTTCATTGAGCGGCGCAAGCTGCGGCGCGGCAAAGTGCGCCTGCAACAATTCCGCCCGCTCGGCCGTCCACTCCGTGGCCACCGCGCGTCTGCTAAAGGCGCTCAGGACAGCCTCCGCCCGGTTCAAAAGCCTGGCGTCGCCCAACAGTTCGGACGGCATGAAGGCGTTCAGCTCGTCAGCCAAATTTTCGGCCGTAGCGGGGACGGACGTAACATGCAATTCGCCGGTCGACAGATCGCAAATCGCTATGCCGAATTGCTCGCCTTCTTCCGCGAGCGCGGCGATATAATTGTTGGCGGATTCCGCCAACGAGTTGCTTTCCATGACTGTTCCCGGCGTGACGATTCGAATGATCTCGCGGCGGACGACCCCTTTGGCCGATTTCGGGTCTTCCACCTGTTCGCAAATCGCCACTTTATAACCTTTTTCGATCAATTTTGCTATGTAATTATCGACGGAATGATAAGGCACTCCGCACATCGGGACACGCTCTTCAACACCGGCGTCTCTGCCAGTCAGCGTGATCTCCAGTTCGCGCGAAGCCAAAATCGCATCCTCAAAAAACAGTTCGTAAAAATCGCCCAGCCGGAAAAACAGAAAAGCGTCGGGCACTTCTTTTTTGATTGCCAAATATTGCTGCATCATCGGCGTATATTGCGCTTCCGCCAAATGATGGTCAAGCGTTGCGGGAGCATTATGAGCCATGGCATCCTCCGACTTGCACATTTCATAGCAAACTATCAATTGTTGCAATAATAGAAACATTATAACATGAAACGACTCCGTGTGCCCAATTTGCCTCCGTTAACGCGCAATTCCCCACGCTTTGCGGATATCCGTTTGCTCATCCCATTTTTCCCCGGCCAAAATCATTTGCCCAAGCGGTTCGAGCCGCTCCCGTTTTTCCTGATACGCGGGCAATCCGGACAATTCCCGCCAAAGTTTTCGGGCGATGTTTCCGATGATTTTGGCATCCCCGCGATAATACGCATGCCGCGTCCGCGGATCGGATAACGGCGATTGCGTAAGCTGCCCGAAATTTCCGGCGATGATCTGTGCCAAATGCAGCACGGCGGCAGCGATTTGGGGAGATATAAGCCAACTGGGCAGCGTGCGGTATTCAAACCCGCCGTGAAATTGCCTTCTGACATCGCCGAGACCGCCGTAGCGGGGACGGCGCCTCGCCGTACGCTCATCTTCAATCGCCGCCAACGAAAGCGCAAGATAATTGTCCAATGCCCGGATCAAAAAAGGATTCGGCCAGATCCCGCCAAAATGAATATGCCCGCCCAAGCGGACATATTCAACCGGCATGCCTCCGGCCAGCCAGCGCACATGCGCGGCGGAAATGCGTTCTTGCGCCAACTGGAGCAGCTTGCGAATCTCCGCGACCAATCGGTCCGGATCCGCCGCGGGCCGCGGGCGAAGTTCCGCGAGCGGATAATGGATCGTTCCGTCGGAACGGGCGGCCGCATCGCAGCCGATCCGTCCGGTTAGCGGCAAAAAACGGGAAGCCGCCACCAGTTCGCCGGTGCGGGAGATAAGCGCGAATTCCGGGTCCGCGCCGAGCACAACTTGGCTCTCGCCGCATGCGGACGGCCGCGATTGCCCGGCAAAGCGGTGAATCGCCTGCGCGTACAACGACGCCAATTTGCGGTCGACAACCGGATTCGGCTCCACATCCAGCACTTCGGGCGGGCGTGAACCGTTGGCCAGCACCACGACATTGGCGAAATCCAGATCAAGCGCGCGCACCGCCCGCACCGCTTGCCTTGCCGCTTTTTTCGCTTCCGGCGCGCGCCCGCCATCCTCCGCTACCCGCAATGCCTCCGGCAACCAAACACGCTTGCCTGGCGCAAACAAAACGGCGGCGCCATGCGTATTGGGCACCTTAAGCACAGCAAGCGCGTCGGGGAAAAAAACCGGCACCACATAGGTGCGATAAAACCGGCAGGCGTCCCTTCGCCCTGCCGCGGCAACGGCAATTCCGCTTGCGGCAAGCATATCTCGCATTGCCTGTTTGTCGCGGCATCGCTTGACAGCCTGCGGATGATTCAGCGTGCGAACGCGTTCCGGGATATGGCTTGCGCAATGCCACGGTATCACGACATCATTTTTTCCGGATGCAAAAAGCGCAGTTCCGTGCGGAACCTGCAATTCGCCGGTTAACAGCATTGCCTGCTTGCCGAAATTGTGCAACACAAAGACGCCCATCCGCCCGCCTCCGAAAAACGTAAAAATGCTGAAAACAAAGAGGGCTTCCGCCCTCTCTTCTTACCGTACCCTGGCATATCATACAAATAAGTATCAAGTCTCCTCTTCGATATCCAGCAAATCACCATCCAAATCTTCAAAATCGCCGTCTTCCGACGATTCATGGAAATCGAAATCTTTATCGGCAAGATCATCGCACCCGCCCGGGCATACCAGCACGCATACTTTGGTTTCGGCGATCATTTCCACGTGAAATTCCTTTTCGACGCGAATGTTGACGCCGTTGCCCGATGCGGAGATGCTGGCCTCGACGCAGTTAGGCTCTTGTACGGCTTCCGCGCTGACTTCTTCCGTACTGGATCTGAATTTCGGGTCAAGGTAAGAGAGCGGGACATGTTCCACATACGTAATCGTTTCTTTGGCCACGTCGGTCTTGGAATTTTTGTCGTAAGAATACCAGACGTCAATATCATAAGTGCCGCTTACCTCAATACCGTCGCCGGACTTTGCCGCTTCATACTGGTGATTGATGATCCATGCGCCGAGAATGCTGGACGGTTTGTTCGGCGGCGTTATCGTGTGGGTGACTTGGGAAAAACGACGCCCTTTGCCGCAAACCGCTTTTGTTATGATCTCTCTGCATTCCGTTTCTTTATCGGCAATTGACATTTTGCAACCTCCTCCGTACGATCGCTCGTAGTATTCTTTTAAATTGTATGCAGGGCATTCGTCTAGGGTGACAAAAACTTTGGGCAACTTCCGGTTTGTCAGCCAACCGGCGCGAACTGCGCCTGACATCGGAAAGTAAACGCATACATTTTTGCCGAACCGCAAGGAGAAGGTTTGCGAATAGCCAATGTTAGCCGTTTATCACGACTCCGCCATTGATATGCAAAAATTGACCGGACATATAAGACGCGTCTTCGGAAGCGAGAAAAACGTAAGCCGGCGCGACTTCGCAAGGCTGCCCGGCCCGCTTCATCGGCGTTTTGGCGCCCCAATTGGCCACTTGTTCAGCCGGAAAAGACGCGGGGATTAACGGCGTCCAAATATTGCCCGGACATACCCCATTCACGCGAATTCCGCGACTGTGCAAAGATTTGGACAATGAACGGGTGAAAGCAACGATCGCTCCCTTGGTTGCGGAGTAGTCGATTAGTTGCTCATTTCCTTCATATGCGGTAAGCGACGCGGCGTTAATAATGGCGCTGCCCGGTTTCATATGCGGCAGCGCCGCTTTGGTGAGGAAAAAAACGGAGTAGAAGTTGGTGCGGAACGTTTTTTCCAGCTGTTCCGTGGTTATGTCCTCCAGGCTGTTTTGCACGTATTGTTCCGCCGCGTTGTTGACCAGAATGTCCAGCTTGCCAAAATGTTCCACGGTTTGCTCCACCACATGCCGGCAAAACGATTCATGGCCGATGTCGCCGGCAAGGGCAAGGCAGCGGCGCCCCGACTGGGCAACCGCGCGCTTCGTTTCCTCCGCATCGCTATGCTCGTTTAAATAGACGATGGCAACATCCGCGCCTTCCTTGGCAAAAGCCACCGCCACCGCCCGGCCTTGCCCGCTGTCGCCGCCGGTGATGATCGCCACTTTGTCTTGCAATTTTCCGCTGCCGCGGTAATTCGGACGATCGTAAACGGGCCGCGGCTCCATCACCGACTCGATGCCAGGCTGCCTATTTTGGTGCTGCGGCGGAAACGGCGTTTGTTGCGAGAGTTTGGTTAAAACAGGCATAAACGGGTCATCTCCTTTTCACGATAGCGGATAGTCGGGATAAGGCGCCTGGGCCGTGGGAACATCAAGCAAAACCGGCTTGGATGAAGCAAGCGAAGCGCGCAACAATCGCTCCAGGTCTTCCGCCTCCTCCACGCGGCAAGCGGACCATCCGCAGCTTTCGGCAAGCTTGACGAAATCCGGATTAATGACTTGCGTCCCTTCCGGGTTAAGCCCCCTTGCCGTCATTTTGTTGCGCTCCATTTGCAGCGAGCCGTTATTCAGGACAATCACAACGATATTCAAACGGTAACGCACGGCGGTCAGAAGATCGGCCAATACCATCGCCAATCCGCCGTCCCCGGTTATGCAAACGACTTGCCGCTGCGGCAGGCAGCACTTCGCGGCCAATGCCGCGGGAAGCCCATAGCCCATCGTTCGCCAGTTTTCGGACAACAATATACGTTGCCGCCGCGCGCGGAAGTTTCGCAAAAACCACAAAGTCGAGTCGCCTTCATCCACAGCAATGACGGCATCCGGCGCCACGCTCCGCTCAATCGCGCGGATGATTCGCGAAGGATGAAACGGAAAAACGGCAGTCAAGCCTTCCCGCTCATTCATTTCCGCCCACGTCTGTTTGCATTGCTTGAGCTGCCGTACCCACCCGGCGTTGCCGCTTTTTAAAGCAAGTTCCTTGGCGAGATATGCCGCAATCAGCGCGGGATCCCCGACGATGCTGAAAGCAACCGGCAGTTCGGTTGCCAGCTTTGCCTGGCTGCCAACGATCCGGATCATAATGGCTTCGGTTGGAGTTTGGCCATCCGGCCACCAATCGGTTTCAATCAGCAAGACCGCGTCCGCTTGCTTAAACCGGCCGGTAAGATACGGATTTCCCCCTTCCCCCAATCCGCCCAGCGCCAACGGCGCACTATCGGGCATAACCCCGGTCGCTCCGTAGCCTAACGCGATGCCGCTGCCCCAGGCTTCCGCCAATTGCCCGATGGCCTCCGCTGCGGGACGCGCCTTGGGTCCGACCATGATCATCGGGCGTTTCGCCTGACGCATTACTTCAAGTATTTGCTCAAGCTGCGCCGTATCCGGCGCGCCTGCAATCGCCGAAGCCGGTTTGCCAGGCGGAACGACTGTGGGCAAGTTCCAAACATCAGCCGGTATCGCCAAATGGGCCGCCGTCTCCAGCGTTTTGGCGGTGCGAACCGCGGCGGTAAGGGAGCGCATCACGGCATCGGGATGGACGGCGAGCTCGGAAAATCCCGTCACCGCCCGTACCAGTTCCTGTTGATGGATATACTGCTTGTAGCGGGTGCCGATTTTGTCGCCCGGGACTTGCCCGGTGATGGCCAATACCGGAACTCCGTCCAGAAAGGCGGCGCCCAATCCGTTCAACAAGTTTGCCAGGCCCGGGCCCGCTTGCGCGGCGCAAACTCCCATATTGCCGGTGCATTTTGCTTCGGCGGAAGCCATTAACGCGGCAACCGATTCATGTTTTACCGCGACAAACCGAATCGCGCTTTGCCTGGAGATCGCATCCATCAAGCCGAAAATGGCGTCTCCGACCACACCGTAAACGCGCCTGACGCCGCATATATCAAGCTGTTCCAGAATCGCTTCGGCTACGCGCCGGGAAGCGACGTTCCGCTGAATTTCCGTGTCCATACCACACCGCCCAGACAGCTTGATTCCATACATTTTTCCAATTCATGCAGCGTTTTTATTATGGCTTTTACAAACGGTAAATATGCTTGAACTTCCGCTCCAGGTAATCCGTCAAATAACGCGCATCAAGCCCTTCGCCGGTTACGTTCCGGATAATTTCCGCCGGTTTTTGCAACTTGCCGTATTGGTAAATGTGCAGTGTCAGCCACTCTTTGATCGGCATGAGATTCCCTTGTTCCACAAGCGTATCAAGGTCCGGAATCGCTTTTCGCAACGTGTGCATGATTTGCGCGGCGTACATGTTGCCGAGCGCATAGGACGGAAAATAGCCGAAATCGCCGCCGGACCAGTGCACGTCCTGCAGCACCCCTTCCGCGTCATTTTGGGGCGTAACGCCCAAATATTCCGTATATTTGGCGTTCCATGCCGCAGGCAGATCGGCGACTTGCAGTTCCCCGTTTATGAGCGCTTTTTCCAACTCATAACGCACCATAATATGCAGATTGTATGTCAATTCATCGGCTTCGATGCGAATCAAAGACGGCGTTGCCGCGTTCACCGCGCGGTAAAACTGTTCCACGCTGACCCCGGACAACTGCTCCGGAAACAGCTTTTGCAAATCGCCGAAGTACCGCCGCCAAAACGGGAGGCTGGCCCCGATCATATTTTCCCAGAAGCGGGATTGCGATTCGTGAATGCCCATTGAGGCGCCGGCGGAAAGCACCGTGCCGCGCAGGTTCGGGGAAATATTTTGCTCGTACAAGGCGTGGCCGGTTTCATGAATGGTGCCGAACAGCGCAAACGTTATATCCTGCGGTTTAAAATGGGTCGTAATCCGCACATCTCCGGGGTTCAGACCAGTCGCAAACGGATGCACGCTTTCGTCCAATCTGCCTGCCGTAAAATCAAAGCCCATCTGCTTCATGATAAACAAACAGAATTCCCGCTGTTTCGCTTTGTCGTAAGGTTTACGCAAAAAAGCCGTATCCGGTTTGTCCCTGGCGTCTTTTATGGCGGAAACGAGCGGCACGGTTTTTTCCCGGACGGTTTGAAACACGCGATCCAGTTCCGCAACCGTCATTCCGGGTTCGTACATGTCCAAAAGCGTATTATATTTGTTTCCCTCATAACCCCACAACTCCACAAACTCCTGCTTCATGGCCACGATTTTTTCCAGATAAGGCTTGAAAGCGGCAAAATCGGAGTTGCGCTTGGCGTCTTCCCACACCGATTCCGCTTGCGCTTTTAAAACGACGTACGCCTGGTATTTCTCCGGCGGAATTTTTTTGTTGTAGCTGTATTCCCGCTTCAGTTCCGCGACGGCGCGGCGGTCTATTTCCGTAAGGCCGGCGTTCGTTTCCGGCTCCGCCAACCTGTCAAGATATCCGCCCATTTCGCCAGATACGGTTAAGCGGAACATTTCCGCGGATAGCTGCCCGATTACTTCCGACCGCCCTTCCACTCCTTTTTTCGGCGCACCGGTGCGCAAATCCCATTCCATCAACGCAATGGCTTCTTCGTAACTTTTTATTTTTGCCTGCAAATCATGAAATCCGGCAAGCACATTTTTTAGCGTTTGGTCGACCATTTTACTGCTCCTTTCATGCTTGAAATCGCTCACCAAAGATGATACGGCAAAAAGTCCCAGTGGGCAAATGACGGACGGCAAGGACGGGTTGGGGTTGACCGTCCGTAGTAAAATAAAATTAGCAATTATCGGGAGGAGTTAACGATGCATATCGAAATGAGCAGTTCAGCATTAAGCCGCCTGCGGGAACAGCTTGCGGATAAAACGGGATACCTGAAGCTGGTTTATGATACGGACAACTGCTGCGCGGTAAACGGCATCGCCCAGTTATGGCTGGTTGCGGAGCCGGGAGCCGATGACATCGTGCAAGACGGGGAAATTCCCATCATGCACGAACATGAGCAGGAAATTTTTTTTGAGGACGATTTGCAACTGGATTACAGTGAGAAAAACCGCTGCTATATTCTGAAAAGCAATCAGCAAATCTACCATCCGACGCTGTCGATCATCGATAAGCGGACCGACCGCATTTTACAAGGGTAAGAAGTCTGGCGCCCGGCGGCAAACAGCAGCGAAACGCGAATCGGACGCGCTTATGGCGCGGGTTTTCCCCGCAACGCCCGCCGCTTGGCCAATTCGGCCGCCCGCTCGGCCACCACTTCGGTACGGTCGCGGCGCACATGCTTATCCACGATGTCCCGATTTGCCATATCGCTGGGCGAAAGCCACGCTTTTCCCGCGAGCCGGCATTTTTCCCGGCATAAACGCAGCAATTCCGTATCTTGCAAAGGCAGATCAAGATCGCGAAACTCGTTTGCTTCAGCGGGGCTTGGCCCGGACGCCGCCAACTTTGCCGCCACCGCGGCGTGTCTGTGCGCCAGTTCGGATAGCAGCGAGCGATTGATCCCGAGACGCTCCACGTCTTCCGCGCGCAAGTTGCGGATTGCGCTCGCCAGCATCTTCAGCGCCCCCGCGCAATTGCCCCGCCGCTCATGATATTGCGCCACCGCGATTTGTATCAATCCGAGCCAGGCCGCGGCCAGGTCGCCGGTTTTGTTCGCCTGCCAAAACTCCTCCAGCACTTCATGGCAATTAAAATAATCCCGATCCGCATGGTACAACACAAGATATTCCAAATACGCTTCGGGATACCGGACCGTATGTTCCGCATGCGGCTCCGTCACCGCAACCACTCCTTCGCCATATGTTGCCGTTATTATATCATAGCCTTTTTCGCAAAAATTTTCGCGAAACATATCCGCCATTTTTCCGTCTAATAGAAATAGAATCTGAGAAAAAGGAGAGAAGGAAGGGAAATCATGAAGCGTTTGACCAAATACATAGTAACGATCTGTATCGGAATGTCGTTTATGCTCCCGCTTTCCGCCCTACAGGCATTGGCAAAAACGGCGCACAGCGATTTGACGACCAAATACCGGGTCTATCAAAAGAATCATATCATTTCCGAATTTGCGGACTTGAACAAAGCGATCGCGCTGGCCAAAACGTTGGCGACAAGCCGCGTTGAAGATATCAAAACGCATAAGTGGCTGTGGGACAACTATCCTCGCTACCGCGTCTATCAATATGACAATACGCTCGCATCCTGGCAATTTACCGATTTGGATGAGGCGATCAAGGAAGCGCGCAAATGGGCGCATGCGAGCGTCCGGGATTTGCAGGCGGCGGGCTGGGTGTGGAACAATTACCCGAAGGCAATGAATTTTCGCGTCTATCAAGGCGACAAAACGTTGCCGAAATGGGAGTTTCCGACTTACGAAGCCGCGCTGAAGGAAGCGAAAAAGTGGGCGCATTCCCATATAATCGATCTGCGCACGAACAAATGGGTTTGGGACAACTTGACCGATGCGGAAAAGCAAGCGGCAGCAAACGGCGAACCGCAATATGCGGTTTCCATCGACGGCTTCTCGCTGGACGGCTGGAAATTTGCTTCCTTATATGACGCCGTCGCCTTCGCTTCCGGGCAGGATGAAGCGGTTGTTGCAAAAATTGCGACGAATGAGATCGTATACGCCAACAAGCTGACATATCAAGTCTATCAAAATGACCATTATCTGAAACAATTTCATCAAATCGATGACGCGATCGCCTATGCGAAAAAATGGGCCAACGCAACGATCAAAACTGACAATCGCGCCATTTGGACCAATGTGCCGTATTATCAGGTGCTGCAAAACGACAAACCGCTTAAACGGTTCAATACGTTAAAAGAGGCGCTGAAGTATGCCCAATGGTACAGCAACGCTTCCATCCGGACGGCAGAAGGCGAGACGATCTGGGACAACTTGCGCGAATTGTTGTACTGGGCATGGAACGGCAGCGCCTCGCCGAGCACGATCCTGACGGAAGCGGCAAATGCGATGGGGCTCGATGTCGATTCGCCGACATGGTTTGAGTTGGATAACGAAAACGGCGCCGTCACCGATACTTCCAATCCGTCCGTGGTATCATCGCTGCACAATCTTGGGATCAAGGTGTATCCTCTGGTCAGCAATTCGTTTGATTCGAAAATGACTTCCCGATTCCTGAACAACAAACAGGCGCAAGTCAAATTTATCCATACGGTTGTGGATCGGATCCAAGCGATTGGCGCGGACGGCATCAATGTCGATTTTGAAAGCATGCCTGGCAGCGTCCGGGACGAGTTTACCGCGTTTATGCAAAAGTTTGCCGACTACGCGAAACAAAAAGGCTTGAAAATTTCCGTCGATCTGCCGCGCGGAAGCTTGAGCTGGAACGAGCTGACCGCTTTTGACCATGCGAAGCTGGCGGAAATCGTCGACTACATTATCATCATGGCCTATGACCAGTATTATTCCGGCAGCGATGAGCCCGGCTCGGTATCCGGCATTCCCTGGACGGACGGCGGCATTCGGGAATTTTTATCATATGGCATCCCCCGCGACAAACTGATATTGGGCATGCCGTTTTATTCGCGGCTGTGGAAACTCAATAAAAATGGCAACCTGGTGGGCAACCGCACGCTTACGCAGAAAGATATCCCCGATTTATTGGCCAACACGGCGCATAAAATAACGTGGGATGAACAATTCGGGCAATACCGCATCGAATTTTCGCAGGACGGTTATCGTTACGTTTTTTGGCTGGAAGATGAGCAAACGCTTGTCAAGCGCATCAAGCTGGCCGATCAATACGACTTGGCCGGCATTGCCGCATGGCGGTTGGGCCATGAAAATCCGGAGATTTGGAAAACGCTCATTAAGGAAAAGTAACGGCGGGCGCCATATTGAAAGCCACGCAGCATCCATCCGATGCTTGTGGCTTTTTTCTGCCCGGCAGGATTGGAACGAAACTTGAACCGGAATGACACTGTTATCAGAAAAGGAGAGGAAGATGATGAATATCCATTCATATTTAAAACGAATCAAGCACGAAGAGGTGAAGCAGAAAGATTTTGCCACGTTATCACAACTACAAATGAATCATCTACTCCACGTTCCATTTGAAAACTTCGATGTCATGCGCAAAGTGGAGATTCCTTTAGACGTGCAAACCTATTACCGAAAAATAGTCGAACATGAGCGCGGTGGATTTTGCTATGAATTAAATGGTCTCTTTCACTGGCTCTTAGATCGTCTTGGATATACGACTCGGCTCATTTCGGCGACGGTGAAAAACGCGGACGGATCATGGACGATGGAAGGCAGTCATGCAGCGCTGATTGTAGAACTTGAGCAGCCTTATTTTATCGATGTTGGTTTCGGCGATTCCGCCCGCATGCCGCTGCCCTTGACTGGGGAAATACACCGTGATGTTAGCGGCACTTATCGAATCATTCCCGGCGAACCGGACAGTTACGACTTGCAACAGATGGAGCAAAATAATGAGTGGAAGACACGGCTGCGTTTTAACCTGACGCCGAAACAGCTAAGCGACTTTAAAGAACCGTGCCATTTTAATCAAACCTCGCCTAACTCGAGCTTCACTCAAGGAGAACTGGCTACCATTGCTATGCCGGAAGGCCGCGTCACATTTTCCAGGAATAAAATAATCGAGACATACCAGGGTGAAAAAGTTGAAAGGCCTGTCGGAAACGAAGAAAAAGC
>DASVDB010000058.1 GCA_036381315.1 Bacilli bacterium
GAAATCGCTCAAGGAAATGATTCGCGAGATGCTTTCGATTTCGCCCCGTTTGAGCGAATCTTCCGGAGAATTGGTGAAAAACATGGAGGGAAGCGCCAAGGCGGTTGAGAATGTAACCGGTCTGATGCAAGCGTTGTCCAAAGATGTGGAAGCGCAAGCAACCGCCGCGAGCGAGAGCGCCCATTCGCTGGAAGAAATGTCCGACGGGATGCGGAAAATCGCCGAATCCGCGCAACTCATCGTGGAATCCTCGGAGAAAACCGTGCAGGACGTCCAAACCGGCAGCCAAAAAATCGCCATGGTTGCCGGGCAGATGGATGCGATTCAAAAATCCGCCGTTGAATCCGCCGCGATCATCGAACATCTGCAAACGCTTAATTCCAATGTGTTTAAGATGAATGCGGCCATCGGCGAAATAGCGGTGCAAACCAATTTATTGGCGCTTAATGCGTCAATTGAAGCCGCGCGGGCGGGTGAGCACGGAAAAGGCTTCGCCGTCGTCGCCGATGAAGTGCGCAAATTGGCGATACGGACGAAGGAAACGGTGGAAACGGTGCAAAGCTTTATCGTCGAAACGATGGAACAGATTGAAAGCGCCGCTCTAGTGATGAACGGAAAAATGATTGCCGAGGCCCAAAAAGGTACGGAAGTGACCGAAAAAGCGCTGGAAGCATTTCAAAATATTCAAAAATCGACTTGGGAAATCGCGGCGCAAATTCACGATATTTCAGCAATTACCGAACAAATATCGGCGAATGCGAAAGAAGTTTCGGATTTCGTGCAAGCAATGTCGAACGCCGCGCGGGACACGACCGTTTCCTTCCAGGCCGTAAGCGCCGATTCCGAACGCCAGCTGGCCAATTTGCAAGAAATCGCGTCAATGAGCGAAATGTTGAATCAATTCGCCGAGCAAATGAAACATGTTGTCGATCGATTTAAAATTTAACAGGAGATGTTCACCAAGATGTC
Organism: Bacilli bacterium; assembly: GCA_036381315.1. Lineage (NCBI taxonomy): Bacteria > Bacillati > Bacillota > Bacilli > Bacilli bacterium. Next base: position 970 of record DASVDB010000058.1, read on the forward strand.
CATACCAACAGTTGGCAACACCAGAGTCATTTTCCGCTTGGAGCTTCATAAGGAGCTCGCTTCGTTTGGCAAAATAGCAACTGCAATCAATGAGGCTGGCGGCGATATTATCGCGATTGACGTCGTTCGCACCGATAAGCAGTCGACGATTCGGGATATCACGGTCAATGTGCTGGATTCCAATCATGCGGAAATCATCGCGCAGCTCGTGAACGCATTGCCGGGCGTGCGTGTTGTCCACATTTCCGATCAAACCTTTTTGCTGCATTTGGGTGGAAAAATCGAAATCAGCCCCAAATACCCGATCAAAAATCGGGATGATTTATCGCGTGTTTATACGCCTGGAGTGGCGAAAATTTGCCGGGCGATCGCCGACAAACCCTATTTGGTCCATTCTCTTACGATCAAGCGCAATACGATTGCGGTCATATCGGACGGCTCGGCGGTTCTTGGACTGGGGAATATCGGTCCGGGCGCGGCAATGCCGGTAATGGAAGGAAAGGCGATGTTGTTCAAGCAACTGGCCAATGTTGATGCCATCCCAATCTGCCTGGCGACGCAGGATACGGAAGAAATCATCAATATTGTCAAGGCGCTCTCCCCAACATTCGGGGGAATCAATCTCGAAGATATATCGGCGCCGCGTTGCTTTGAAATCGAACAGCGGCTGATTAACGAACTGGATATTCCCGTATTTCACGACGATCAACACGGCACCGCCGTGGTGATTTTGGCCGGTCTCATTAATGCGCTCAAGCTGATCGGCAAAAAAATCTCCGATGTGAAAGTCGTCGTATGCGGTTTGGGCGCGGCGGGAACGGCCTGCACCAAAATATTGCTGGCGGCGGGTGTGACCAACATTATCGGTGTGGATCTGAATGGCGCAATCCATCGCGGCCAAAACTACGCGAATCCCGTCTGGAACTGGTTTGCCGAGCATACCAATCCCGAAGGGAAAACCGGCAGGTTGTCCGATGTGATACATGGAGCGGATATTTTCATAGGCGTTTCCGGGCCCGGGGTGTTGACCGCGGATGATATCAAGCATATGGCGAAAGACCCGATTGTGTTCGCGATGGCGAATCCGACGCCGGAAATTTCGCCGGAGGAGGCTGAAGCATATGTACGGGTGATGGCGACCGGCAGATCGGATTATCCGAACCAAATTAACAATGTGTTATGCTTCCCCGGCATGTTTCGCGGATTGCTTGATTGCCGCGCCACGAGGGTCACGGAGCAAATGAAACTGGCGGCGGCAAAAGCGATCGCATCCGTCGTAAGCGAGGAAGAATTGACGGAAAGCTATATTATCCCCAGCGTGTTCAACCAGTCGGTGGTCAGCCGCGTTCGCGACGCTGTGGTCGCGGCGGCTTACGAATGCGGAGTGGCAAGACGGAATCGGGAAAAAACAAACCGGAAAATGAAATAGGATATCGGCAAACATTTTTTTGTCCTCCCCCCCAAAATGGACGCCGAATGACGAAAACTTTGGCAAACCAATAGATTGGGAGGGAGAACAAAGGATGTTGTTCAGTAAGTCGACATTCAAAAAAATCATTTTAACCGGCTTGTCCGCAGCCATGATCGTTACCGGCGCCACATCGGCGTTTGCGAAAGGGAACGGAAAGGCGAAAGGGGCGCATGAGCCGAAATTTAACCATCACAACAACGCCAGCGTCCAAATTAAAATCGAGTTCAGCGATCTGGACGAGCAAAAGTACGAATGGGTGCTGCAAAATATTGCGCGGTTGGCTGCAAAACGTGTGTTCGAAGGCTACGACGACGGGACATTCCGTCCGCAAAAACCGATTACGCAGCTCGAAGCCATTATTGCCGCTGTCCGCTTGATGGGTTTGCGCGAACAGGCTGAATCTCCGGAGGAAATGCAGGCTGACCTAAGCTTTCGCGACGCGAATCTGATTGAGCGCAAATTCCCGAATGCGGTCGGTTATGTATCGGTTGCGCTGAAAAACGATTTGTTCAATGAAAATGACACCAGCGTGAACCCGGAAAAACCGGCAACCCGTTTATGGTCGACCATCTTGCTGGTCAAGGCGCTGAAACTGGACGATCAGGCGAAAGAGATGATGAACGATCCGCTCACATTCAGAGACGCCAAGGACATTCCTGCTGGTTCGCGGGGTTATGTCGCATTGGCGGTGAAAAAAGGTTTGGTTTCCGGTTATCTGGATAATACGTTCCGCCCCAACAAACCGGTGACTCGCGCCGAATTGGCGGCGCTTTTGGACCGCACCGGCGATCAGATGCCCGATTACAACAACGGGACGATCGAAGGCACGGTGAGTGCGGCTGTCCAGAACAATTTGCTGGCGATTGTGCAGAATGGCGAGACAAAAGTGTACACAGTCGATCCGAACGCATTCGTGTTTAAAAACGGCAAAAAAGTACCCTTGAGCGATCTCAGGGTTGGCGATAAAATATCGGCCAGATCGGTGAATAACGTCATCATTTTCATTCAAGTAACGGATGTGGCCGATGTTCAGGAGACATTTACCGCCAAAGTCGCCGCGCCGGTGGACAGCGAAAACCGGATCACGCTCAGAAAAAACAATGCGGATGTGACATACACGTTTGCCGACAATGCCATCATTTACCGCAACGGGGCAGTTGTGCGCAAGACGGCGGTGAAGGCCGGAGATACGGTGTTTGTCCGCGCCACGAATCAGGTTATCCAATTGTTGCAAGTTATTCAAACGGTCAACGAACGCGCCGAATACACCGGCAAAATAACGGCAGTGAATACGAATGCGAATGTGCTTACAATTTCGAAGGACAATCAGACGAGCACATTTACGGTTGACGCAAACGCGCTCATTATTCGCAAAGGCACAGTTACGACGCTTGCCGCTTTGAAAACCGGAGACGAAGTAAAAGTGCTGACGCTTGACAACAAAGTGATGTACGTTCTGGTTATGGCGGCAGTTGAAGATCAAGTGCAAAGCTTCACGGTAGATGGTCTTTACCATTCTTTGACCTTGAACTCCAAAGGCGAAATCGCCACCATATCCGTAACGCAGTCGGTGTACGAAAATCCGCAAATTTCGGTTTATAATGTCGCGCCGAATGTGACAATAACCGGAAATACGGCCAATCTGGTGCCGCTGCATCCGATCAAGCTGTATGGCGAAAATCAAGTGGTAAACAAAATTGAAATCAAATAAGCACACGTACGGATGTGGCGAAAACTCCCGCTTCCCCGCGGGAGTTTTCGTTTTTTTAAGATTTCCGCTTGACTTTAAAAGCGGGCGGCATTTTGCTATACTTGACGCTGGTGATTTCTAAACTTTCTTTAAAGGGGGAAGGGTATTGGCGGATGCCAGAGTCGTCCGTTTGGCGGAAGTGCTCGTCGATCATTCGACAAAAGTGAAAAAAGGGGAAAAAGTGTTGATCGCAGGAGATGCGGCTGCCGCTCCCTTGATAAAGGAAATATACCGGAAAGTGCTGCAGCGGGGCGCTTTTCCGATTACACAAATTACGCTGACGGAATTTCCCCGCATTTTTTACGATGAAGCGAATGACGAACAGTTGGAAAATGTTGAATTTAGCGACATGCTGTACCGATATGCCGACGTTTACATCAAAATCGACGCCGACGAAAACAAATACGGCTTGTCTGATATCCCTCCGGAGAAAATGCAGAGGCGGAGAAAAGCGACCAAACGGCTGACGGAATATTTGATGGCGGGCGGCGTGCGGTGGGTTTTAACCCGCTATCCGACGAATGCATACGCCCAGGACGCCAGGATGTCGCTTGAACAGTATGAAGATTTTGTCTACCGGGCAACGAATGTGGATTACGGCGAAATGCGCCGCTCAATGGCGCAGGCGGCCGAGTTGTTCAATAAAGCGGAAAAAGTGCGCATTGTGGGCAAAGAAACCGATTTGACCGTCGACATTGCCGGCAGGCAAGCGGTATTGTGCAGCGGAGAATACAATGTCCCCGACGGCGAATTTTTCTTCACGCCCAATCATTTGCTCACGGAAGGCGCGATTTATTATGACTGGCCGACCAGCTTTGGATCCAGAGAGGTGCAGGGCATCCGCATTTTGTTCAGGCAGGGGAAAATAGTGGAATACTCAGCCGAGAAAGGGCAGGATGTGTTGGAGGAAGCTTTGAATACCGACGACGGATCCCGCTATCTGGGCGAACTGGGCATCGGCATGAATTTCGGTATCGACCGGCCTACGCAGGATATTTTGTTTGATGAGAAAATCGGCGGATCCGTGCATCTGGCGGTCGGCAGAGCGTATGAAGAAGCGGGAGTTGGCAACGACTCGGCGATCCATTGGGATATGGTGAAAAATCTGAAGGACGGCGGGGAAATTTATCTTGACGGCAAGCTTGTACAAAAAAACGGAAAGTGGGTGTTCTGAACATGGATTTTCGCATTGAAAGAGACACGATGGGCGAAATTCAGGTGCAGGCGGACAAACTTTGGGGCGCGCAAACGGAACGCAGCCGCAACAACTTCAAAATCGGCGGCGAACGGATTCCGCTTGAAGCGATTCGCGCACTGGCGCTGTTGAAAAAATCGGCCGCTTTGGCCAATAGGGAATTGGGCAAACTGGCGGGGGAAAAAGCGGACGCCATCGTCGCGGCGGCCGATGAAATTATCGCCGGCAAGTGGGACGAACATTTTCCGCTTGTCGTATGGCAAACAGGCAGCGGCACACAAACGAACATGAACGTCAACGAGGTGATTGCGCGCCGCGGCAATCAACTGCTGCAGGAGCGGGGAAGCGAGGCAAGATTGCATCCGAACGATGATGTCAACAAGTCGCAAAGCTCCAACGATACGTTCCCGACCGCCATGCATATTGCCGGAGTGCTGGCGCTGGAAGATCGTTTGCTGCCGGCTCTAGCGACGCTGAAAGAAACGCTGCGCAGCAAAAGCGAAGCTTATATGGACATCATCAAGATCGGCCGCACGCATCTGCAGGATGCCACCCCGCTAACTTTGGGGCAAGAAATCAGCGGCTGGTGGGCCATGCTGGATAAAACCGAAGCGATGATCAGGAGCGGCGCGGACGCCATGAAGGAGCTGGCAATCGGCGGTACGGCAGTGGGCACGGGCTTGAACGCGCACCCCGAATTCGGCGCGAAAACGGCTGCTGTGATTAGCAGCGAAACCGGCAAGGCGTTTACCTCCGCAGCGAATAAATTCCATGCGCTGACAAGCCACGACCAGATCGTATACGCTCATGGAGCGTTAAAGGCGCTGGCGGCGGATTTGCTGAAGATCGCCAACGATGTGCGCTGGCTGGCAAGCGGACCGCGCTGCGGCATCGGCGAAATCAGAATCCCCGAGAACGAACCGGGCAGTTCGATTATGCCGGGCAAAGTTAACCCGACGCAAAGCGAAGCGATGACGATGGTCGCATGTCAGGTCATGGGCAACGACGCGACAATCGGATTTGCGGCCAGCCAGGGCAATTTCGAATTGAACGTGTTTAAACCGGTTATTATCCACAACTTCCTGCAATCGGTGAGATTGCTCGCGGATGCGATGCTTTCATTCAACGAACATTGCGTTGTCGGTCTGGAACCGAACCGCGAAGTCATCAACCGCTATTTGGAGCAATCGCTCATGTTGGTAACGGCGCTCAATCCGCATATCGGATACGAAAACGCCGCAAAGATTGCCAAGCTGGCGCATAAAGAAGGGACGACGCTAAAAGAGGCGGCGATCAAGAGCGGCCTCTTGACGGCGGAGCAATTCGACGCTTATGTCCGCCCGGAAAACATGATTCATCCCAAGGCGTAAAAATCGCCGCGTTCCGCTCAGCACCACAAGCCGGCCTAGGGTAAAACCCGGGCCGGCTAACGTTAAACCACCTTGCACACCCCACCTGCGCAACGCGAACGTTCCCCAACACACCCCTCCTCGCACACTTCTAACGGTCGCAGCAGAGGCTATTTGCCGAAAAAAGGCCGATTTGAAATTGTAACGGACGCTGTGGACGCTATTTGTCGTTTCAAGGCCCGAATATCGGGGAAAATGCAAGAATAGGCGCGCTCACGTCCGTTAGAATCAAAAAGCGGTCAATTTGCGCTAAATAGGCGCTGTCACGTCCGTTACAGGTTGCGAGTTGATGCAAGCCGCGAACCGGTCGAAGGCTGCGAGCCGGCAAACCGCCCGGGTTTCAGCCGGCAAGCAAATATATATGAAAAATCACACATATTCGGCCGCCATTTCAAATTTTTCGCTTCCCGCATGATCCCGCAAACAAAATAAAAAGGGACCCTCGCCTTTTGCTTGAGTCCCTGAGACACACAGGCAACCATTACAGCAAATCTTTGGCGCCCTGATAGATGATGTCGAACAGCTCCGGCACATCTTTTTCCTCGATGCACGAAAAAGCGACGCGCAAATCCGTTTCCCCCAATGCGATCGTGCCAACTCCGTAAGCATCCAGCAAGTGCTGGCGCAGTTTTTCCGCGTTAACGGTTTTCAGCTTCAGGCACATGAAGTAACCGGAATTAAACGGGTAGTAATCCCAAACGTCGTCGTATTTGCCGCTGTCCAGCACTTCTTTCACCCGGTTGGCGCGGCCTTTCATAATCGCGAACTTTTCCTGTTTTTGCGCTTCATATTGCGGCGATTGCAGCGCTTTTAACACAAATGTTTGCGACGGATGCGGACCGCTGGAGATCGTGGCGCGGATAATGCCCATTGTTTTTTGCTCCAACGCGCCCAACAACGCTTCGCTTGCCGCCGCGTATGTGATGAAGCCGACACGAAAGCCCCATACGTATTCTTCCTTGGTCGCGCCGTCAATTTTGATCGGCAGCACGCGCGGGTGCAACCCTGCCAGTTTGCCGAACAGCGATTCATGCAGCGAATCTTCAAAAAACAGCCCGAAGTATGCATCGTCGGTAGCGACAACGACATTGACGCCGGCTTCGGCCCCCGCCAAAATCGCCGCTATGATCTCGTCGCCTTCCTGCTTATCCGGCGTGTACCCCGTCGGGTTGTTGGGAAAATTCAGGACAACAACGGCTTTGCCGGCGTCTTTTTGCGCCAATATCGCATTTTTCAAGCCTTCGGCGTTAAATCTGCCGTTTGCGTTATAAAGCGGGTAGTACACGATTTTCGCGCCTCTGCGCACGCCAAACGTCAATTCGTAATTTTCCCAGTTTTTCTCCGGCAAGATCACGGCGTCGTTCGCCCCGACAAACAGGTCGGCGACGATGCTCAAACCGTGCGTCAAGGCGTTGGTGGCAATCGGATTGCCGAACGTTTTATCGCGCAGCGAAGGGTTTTGCCGCAATATTTTTTCCCGCCATGCCGCCCGCAGTTCCGGCTTGCCCGCCGGAGGAGCATACGAGTAAAGGTCTTTGGGCGCGTAAGCGGACAATGTTTCCTGAATCACGTCCAAATGCATCGGCACTCCGCCTTCCGTGGCGATGCCGATCGTGGCGTTGAACTTTTTGGCTTTTTTGCCCGCTTCGGCGCTTTGGCTTAAGATGCCTTCCTTGGGAAAGTAAATCTCTTTGCCTAACGGCGACAACATCGCGAAAACGTGGGCGTTTTCCGTCTCCAACGTCGCATTCAATTGCTTTAGCAGCGCGTTCATTCTCTCCATACTTCCTTCCGGTTCTGAATTTATAAAACAATCATAACCGATTTGCCATGTCATTGCATCCGATTTTGCATACGTCGGCATACAAATTTATCATAAAAAAAACAACATTGTACAAATACCTGTAACTATTTTAAAATTAACGATATAACAAGTAAATTAATGCAAATATTTTCCTGAGTAGATCATGACGGATGTGAAAAGATGTTCATTGCGCATCGGTCGAATGGGAGGGACCTGTTTCGTTGCACGCCAAAGAGCAAGGAAATCCCAAGCCGTCGTATGAAACGAACCATTTAAGCCGTTTGGCGAATGTCGGTCAAATATCTGCCGGAATCGCTCATGAAATCCGTAACCCGTTAACTGCAGTCAAGGGCTTTTTGCAATTGTTGAAAGAGCAAACTTCACACAAATATTTGGATATTGCCAGCGTCGAATTGGATCGGGCTATTTCCGCCCTGCAAAATTTGCTGCAAGTGGCAAGGCCGGATCCCGACAATGAAGCGTTCAGCGAAATCAAACTGTGCATCGAACTGGAAGCGATTTTATTCCTGTTTCAGGACCAAATTTATCGGGTACATATTGAAAAAGATTTGCGGGACCAAAATGAAGTGATTTTGGGCAAACGCAACCAGTTGAAGAAGGCGCTGTTCAATTTGTTGAAAAACGCCTTTGAAGCGATTCCGGACAAAGGGACCATTTATATCAGCCATCGCCGGGAAGGCGACAGCATGATCGTCACAATCAGGGACACCGGCGTGGGCATCTCGGAAAAAGATCTGGACATGTTAGGCACTCCGTTTTTCTCAACGAAAAGCGAAGGAACCGGGATGGGCCTGGCGCAGGTATATGCGACAATCTATCAACATGGCGCGAAAATCGAAGTGGAAAGCGAAAAAGGCGTCGGCACCGCATTCAAGCTGATTTTTCCGATAGCCGAAAATTTTCCGCTAATGCAGGAGACAATGGAATATCCGTATGCGGCGAACCGCTCCTGGGAAACGTTTTTGCGCGATCATAAAAAGGCGTTCTGCAATCACATTCTCACTGCGATAGGCGAAGAATTCGCAATTGCGGATAGCGTTATCAACCATCCTTCATTTCATGAGCTGGCAGAGCAAATCGTCGAAATGTCTTTGCAGGATGACAAGGAGCAAGCCGCGCAGGTAAAGCAATTGATAAGCGGCAAGCTGATGGTAAGCGGCATCCCGCTCTCCGCTTGCTGCGCGTTTGTGTCGTGCCTGCGCCGGACATTTTTGCAGCGCGCCGGAGCGTTTTTTCACCAGGCCGGGTTCACTGAAATGCAGGAGCTCTATAATTGGGTTTTGCGGTTCAACGAGTTGCTGGATACGTTTTTGGAACAAGCTGTCGCGGAACTTGGCGATCCGCTATCCGCGGAGGATCAGGCTGTGCCTTTCCTGATTTGCGGCAAGGCGGTTGCGGTTGTGCCTTTGGTGGGAAATTTAAGCGAAGCGCGCGCGCGTAAAATCAGGGATATCGCCTTGACAAACATCGCCAAGGGAGGAGTTGACGTTCTCTGTCTTGACTGGAGCGGATTGCTGCGCTTCGACAAGGAAGTGTATCAACGCATTTGCACCATCATGGAAGCCGCCCATTTGTTGGGATGTACGGTTGCCGTAACCGGAATTCGCCAGGAAATGGCGGAGTTGATGACGGACCATGGGCTGCCGCTAAAAGATCATGTGAAAATCTACGCTACTTTGCAGCGCCTGATGGAATCGGTGCATTAGCATTTTTACTTGGCGCCGGCATTTATTTCTTCTTTCCACTTTCGCAGGATATGATCGTTCGGCAACAGCAATGCGACCAAGCCAAAAACGGGTAAGATGCTTGCCGATTTGATGATCGTCGCAATACCCAGCCAATCGGCCAACCCGCCCAGCGATGCGGAACCGACGGCGCCCATGCCGAATGCCAGGCCGACCGTAAGCCCGGAAGCCATGCCGATCTTGTCGGGCATAAGTTCCTGCGCATAGACGACGATAACGGAAAAACTGGAGAGCACAATAAAACCGATCAACAGGCAAAGCGCGACCGCCCACGCCAAATTGACATATGGCAACAACAGCGCAAGCGGGAAAGAGCCGAGCATGGAGAAAAGCAAAATGTTCCGTTTGCCGAACCGGTCGGACAGCGGGCCGCCCAAAAAGGTGCCGACCGCCCCCGCCGCCAAAAACATGAAGATGAACAGCTGCGTTTCTTTCAACGAAATTCCGTATTGATCCATCAAATAAAAAGGATAGTAGTTCGTAATGGCGGAATGGTACCAGCTCCGCGCGAAAATAAACAGAACCAGCAAGATGAGCGCGGTGCCGATTTTGTGTGTGCGCGTCGCCTGATTGGCGGATGCGGCCCGTTTGCGCCGCGGTTTGGCGGGCAGTTCCGCCAGCCGATCGCCATACCATTTCGCGTTTACAACTTGCATTGCGATGGCGAGAGCGGCGACAGTCGTAAACCAGAGAACGCCGATTTGCCCCGATTTGACGAAAATGAGCGCGGTCAGAACGGGCGCCAGCGCCTGACCCGAATTGCCGCCCACCTGGTAAATCGATTGCGCCAATCCTTTGCGGTTGCCGGCCGCCATATGAACCAGCCGCGAGCCTTCGGGATGAAACACGGCGGAACCGATGCCGATCAACACGACCGAGATGAGCACAAGGATGAAGTTGGGGGAAAGCGCCAATCCGGCAACGCCTATGAAGGTGGAAACCATGCCGAACGGCAACAGCCAGGGTGAAGGCTTCAAATCGGTAAACAGGCCGACGGCGGGTTGCATCATCGACGCCGTGATATTGATCGCAAAGGCAATCATGCCGATCTGGAAATAGGATAAGTCCAGCGAATCTTTTAAAATCGGAAAAATGGCCGTAATAACGGCTTGAATCGTATCATTCAACAAATGGACGAAACTGACCGCAAACAAGATCGGATACAGCGTTCTGCCGGTATCCGGCTGTCTGACTGACGTATGTTGCATGCTTTGGTCTCCTCTTTCTATAGAAAAAGCCCCAAGGCTTGTCCGCACTTGATTTTGTCTCCCGCGCCAAAGGCGCGCAAATCCCGGAATGTACCGCTTTGTACCAATAATACCACGGTTGAACCGAATTCAAACAGTGCCAATTCGTCGCCGCGCGTGATTTTTTCCGGCAACGGATCGATATAGCGGATTGAGCTGACGTTCAGCGCGCCGACCTTCACCACGGCAATTTCGCAATCCTGATGCCGAATATAAGTAATCAGCCGCTCGTTGCGGCTCAATATTTTGCGCATGCGACGCATGCCGAATTCGTTCACCGGATAAACGCTGCCCGGCACGTGCTCGGATTCCTCGATCGTTCCCGTCGCCGGCGCATGAACGCGGTGATAATCGGCAGGGCTCAAATACAAAATGTAGAACGTGCCATTTTGGTAATTGATGGCGCGCGGCGAATGATTGAGCAGCTCGTCGACGGTATAATCCTGCCCCTTGACTTGCAGGATTTGGCCGTCGGCAATGGTGCCGGTAGCGACGACCGTGCCGTCCACCGGGCTGATCAGCGAGCGGGGATCGCTGTCAATCGGGCGCGCGCCCGGTTTTAACCTGCGTGTGAAAAAGTCGTTCAGCGAGACGAATTCCGTCAGCCGTTTCTCCGCTTCGTCAACCGCAATTCCATATATTTTAATGAAGCGAGGTATCAACCTTCTGCTCCATTTGGATTTGGCAAATCGGCCCGCCGCCCGGGAAAGCCGCTTTCTTGAAGTCAGCTCCGTCAGCAGGCGCAACAGGTATCTGGTGAGCATAGAGCGCGGATTTCCCTCACTTTCCTGTTCAATACAGAAAGTTTGCCACAGAAGTTCGACCAAATCAATAGTCACTCCATAAGATAATGTGAGACTTTCTGGAAGGCGGTAACATTATCGATGGAAAATCGGCTGCGAGTATGCGTGTTGACGCCGGGGTCGTTTTCGATCCCTTCCGATCGCGCAAGTTCTGTCGAGCAGGTGGTGTATGAAACGGGGAAGCGGATTGCGCGGCAGGCTCCCGATATCGATTTGATTATATTGGGCCGAAAAGCCAACCGCCAAGCCGCCAGGGAAACACGGCACGGCGTCAAATTTGTGCGGCTTAGCCCATACAAAAACAGCGGGCATTATATTGCCGCCGCGGTTAAACAGCTTGCGGCGCTTGAGCCGGACATCATCCAGGTGGAAAACCGGCCGCGATTCGCCAAGCGGATCAAGCAAAGCTTCCCCGGTCGTCCCGTCCTTTTGTCGTTGCATTCCACCGTGTTTATTTCTCCGCCCCACATTTCCCAAGGCAAGTTGGCGGAATGCCTCTCGTTTCCCGATCGCATTATTGTCAACAGCGCGTATTTGAAAGCATATTTAACCCGGCTTGCGCCAGGCGTCGCGGAAAAGTGCGAAGTCATCCATCCGGGCGTTGACACGCGCAAATTCGCTTCCAAATGGGCGCAAGGGCGAAAACGGGAAATTAGACGGTTTGCGGCATTGCACGGTTTGGCGGGGAAAAAGGTCGTCTTATACGTCGGCAGGCTTATCCCGCGAAAAGGCGTGCACCATCTATTGGATGCGTTTCCGAAAATACTGAGACGCGTGCCGAATGCCAAGCTTGTCCTTGTCGGCGGCGCCTTTTACGGGTCGAAGCGGGAAACGCCGTACGTTCGCTCGCTTAGGCAAAAGGCGAAAAAATCAGGCGGGCATGTCCGCTTTGTTCCGTACGTGCCGCATAATCGGCTTGATCCGTGGTTTCGCGCCGCCGATGTCGTCGTGGTGCCCTCGGACAAACGGGAAGCTTTCGGATTGGTCAACGTGGAAGCGATGGCCAGCGGCGTGCCGGTTGTCGCCACAAACGGCGGGGGGATCGCCGAGGTTGTGGCGGACGGCGAGACGGGAATTTTGGTTGCGACGAATCGTTTCGTCGAACATTTGGCTGATGCGGTTTGCCGGCTTTTAACCGACGAGGCGTTGCGGCGGAAAATGGGACAGCGCGGTGTTGACCGGGCAAAAGAACATTTTACATGGGAGCGCACGGCGCGTTCGTACAGGGGACTGTACGCCAGGTTGCGGTAAAGCGCGCTTTTAACATTGCCAAAAGCTCATGGCGGCGGGCAACCGCACATTTTTGCCTGATAGGTGTCCGAGTAGCGGCGTTTCGCATATGTTGCAGATGACTATTTTTTTGGGAAGGAGCATCTGCATGAAGGGAAAACGCGGTAGCAGGACGCGGGTGTCAAGCCGGCGCTTCAACGCTGATCATGTTTTGCAAAATCCCGATATTCATGAGTTGGAATGGCTTGATTTAGATATAGCCAAATCCGGTAGCGCCGTCCCCGAAAACGTTGTAAAAAAAGTTGAGCGGCCAAACCGGGAAAATACGTTACTAGCCGCGGCGGAAAATGTCGCCGCTTTGCCGGAAAGTCCGCCTAAAGCCGATGAATTTTCCGAGCGGAAGCCAGCCGGCGGCACGCCGGTCGTGTTTACGGACGATCTGGCCAACCAATGCGTCACCAACGAAAAAATCGCCAATTTTGCCGTCGACGAGCGAAAAATCAAGGCGCGCAGCGTCGGAACGGATGCCTTGAAAGACTATGCGGTCGATGCGACAAAATTGGCGGACGGGGCGGTAACGGAAAAAAAGCTGGCGCCCGGCGCGATTTGCGACGATCACTTCGCGGATGACACGATCTCGGGAAGCAAGCTGCGAAACCGCTCCATATCCGGCGACAAACTGAAAAATTACAGCATAACCGGCGAAAAGATCGCGGAAAAATCAATCGATGGGGAAAAAATTGCCGACCGCGCCATTTCGGAAAGGCATTTCGGCAATTTGTTCATATCCGGCGAAAATATCCGCGATCAGTCGATCACCACGGATAAGTTGCAAAGCGGAGCCGTGCAGACGGTAAACATCGGAAACAATGCGGTCATTTCAGCCAAAATCGCGGGCGGAGCGGTTACGGGAGATAAAATTAGGGAAAACAGCATAGCGGAGCACCATCTGCAAAATGAGTCGATTTACGCCCGGCACCTGAGCAAAGAATCCGTTTATGGCGGACATATTGCGGAAAACCAAATTGAAGGCAAACATCTCGCCGCAAAATCCGTCGGCAATCAGCATCTGCAAAACGAGTCGGTAACGGAGGACAAACTGGCGCCCGGTTCCATTGTCGCCAGGCATTTGCGCGACGGATCGATATCCGGCGACAAGCTGATACCCGGCTCGATTTACGGGGAAGCTTTGGCCAAGGATTCGATTTCCGGAAAACATATACGTCCCGATTCGGTAGCCGGCTATCATTTGGGTTCTTCGGCAATCAAAACGTACCATATTGACGATGAAGCGATCACCGAGGATAAATTGGCGGATTCCTGCATCGGCGGGAACAAGCTGAAATTTGCCGCGGTTTCGACGGAACATCTGCGGGATTTATCCGTCACGGGACCCAAAATCGCTCCCGAGACAATCGAGAGCGGCCATCTTGCTCCCGAGGCGGTAAAAAGCAGACATATCGCCCCGCTTTCCGTTACGAACAAGCATTTGCAGGATAACGCGGTTACCGGCGAAAAAATTATGAACGCGTCCATTACGGCCGACAAGCTTGGAACGCAGATCATTGACAACAACAAGCTCAAGCCGAATTCCGTCGAGACGATCCATATCGTGGATGGAGCGATCACCGAAAACAAATTGGCCGACAACACGATCACGTCCAAGCATCTCACGCCGGAAGCGATTTGCAACGAGCATATCGCCCAGCATTCGATCGCGGAGCGCCAGTTGTTGAACGCTTCGGTTTCAACGCGAACGATTCAGGAAGGCGCGGTAACGTCAAGCAAATTGGCGAGCGAGGCGGTTACCGCGGAAAAAATTGCTTCCGAATCGATCAGCGGCAAGCATATCCTGTACGAATCCATATACGGTTATCATATTCGCGACGGCGCGATTTTGTCGGAGCATCTGAGCGACGGCGCCGTCGGCCGCCGGCATCTGCGGCATGGCTCGATCGACCCGTGCCATCTCAGCTTTATCCCGATTTGCACGCAGGTAGCGGAAAAACAAGTGTTGCAGCAATTCGGCACGGCAGCGTTCGTCTTGCCAGCCGGTGAAACCGCCGTAAACGTAACCGTCAAGCTTTCGTCCGCCTTTGAATCCGATTCGTTTATAGCCGTTGCCATGCCCGATCGCCCCTTTTGCTTTGCTGCCATTATCGAGTTGCAGAAAAACGCGGTTGCTTTTTGCCTGTTTCGCGTCGGCAACACCGATGAGGAATTGCTGGGAAATTTGCACTGGATCGCGATCGGGCCGAAATAATCGTCTATTTATCGCTTGTTATGCATAGGCATGCATTCGCCAGAAATGTGCGAACGCATGCCATTTTTGTTGGCAAAGTGCCGATTTCATCACACCGGCTTTGTAAAGAAAACGATTGCCGGAGCTGAATCATCTTCTTGATATATTGCAATGTTTTATGTATAGTTGGTATATCAAGATAATGCGAGGGATGATCGAGATGGATGCACCACTATATGAGCAAATATATAATTATATATTTCACAAAATTGCAGCAGGGGAACTGCAGCCAGGGGATCGTGTGCCTTCAGAAAAGGAACTGTCCGATCAATTCAACGTCAGTCGTATTACGTCCAAAAAGGCGCTGGAAACGCTCTCCGCAAATCAGCTTATCGAACGGGTGCAGGGAAAAGGCTCGTTTGTTGCGACAAAATTGCCGAATCTGCGGGACATCAGGCCGCTTGGAAAAGACAACGAAAGTGGAGCGAAAGAGAAAACGAACGGAAACGGCAAATGGAAAGTGGTTGGCGTAATATTGCCGGATTTCGCCGACTCCTATGGTCTCAGGCTGCTTCACGGAATTGAGGAACGCTGCTCGGAGCTAGGCTGCCGCATGTTTATGAAACTGACATACGACAAAATTGAAGAAGAGCAATCGGCGATTCGTTCCTTTATCGATCTAGGCGTGGACGGATTTGTCGTCTTCCCCGTGCATGGCGAACATTACAATGCCGAATTGCTTCGGCTGGTTCTGGATAAATATCCGCTCGTATTGATCGATCGGTACCTGAAAGGGATCGCGGCATGCGCGGTTTATACGGATAACCGTAAGTCGGCATTTGACTTGACAAATGTGTTGCTTGCGGGAGGACATCGCCGGATTGGATTTATTTCTGCCCCGGCAGAAAACACCTCCACGATCGAAGACCGCATTCAGGGTTTTACAGACGCATTCATCCACTTGGGAATGAGTGTCAAGCCGGAACATTTTATGACGAATTTGTATAGTTCTCTGCCCAGGTCGTTTGAGGCTAAAAACATCAATATCGATGCGGAGACGGTGCGTCGCTTTGTGGAGATGAACCCGGAGTTGACCGCATTTGTCGCCGCTGAATACAATTTGGCGTTAATTCTCAGGGAAGTGTTGATTTCCATGGGCAAACGTATTCCGGACGATTATCAGATCGTTTGTTTTGATTCGCCGGACGAGCCGTTCGGCAAACATTTCTTCACGCATGTGCGGCAAAATGAATCTGCCATGGGCCGAATGGCTGTCGATTTGCTTGATGCCCAATGGAGAAAAGAGGAGGTTCCGCTGCATTCGATCATTCCATATGAAGTCAGGGCCGGCACCTCGACAAAGTAGCTGGATGCCCAGGTTTATGAATCCAAGTTCGCAAATCGTCAGGGCATCCTGGTTAATTTATATAACGACATATTGACATATCGTCAATATTATTTTAATATACTATTTGTAAGCGCTTATAAATTTATATAGGGGGACAGGACATGCGAAAATGGACGATTGCAGGATTGTCTTTGCTGCTGGTAGTTGCTCTTGCCGCCGGGTGCGGCGGTAATAAAGCGGCGAATCAAGGAGGCAACGGCACCAATGTAGAAAAGACCGCAAACGGCAATGCCAATGCCAACGCGGATGGCGGCAAGCAGAAGAACGGCGAGCCCGTCGAGCTGACATTTTGGGGCGACTGGGGCGGCGAAGGCCAGAAGCAATTTGAGACGATGGTGGACGCGTTCAATAAGTCGCAGGACCGAATACGGGTAAAGTACGTTCTGCAGCAGGATATGATCACAAAATTTTTGACGGCGGCGACTTCCGGCGGCTCCCCGGACATTTTGTTTTGGGATAGATGGCGCACCGCGTTGTACGCTCCGAAACATGTGCTTCATCCGATAGACGAATTGATGCAACGCGACGGCATCAATGCTGCGGATTATTATGAGCAATCGCTTAAAGAACTGTCTTACAACGGGAAACTGTATGGGTTGCCGTTGACGGTCGATGCGCGCGCTTTATTCTATAATAAAAAGCTGCTTGATCAAGCTGGCGTGAAACCTCCAACTTCATGGGACGAACTGGAAGCGGCGGCAAAGAAACTGACAAAGTGGAACGGCGATAAATTGGAAGTAGCCGGATTCTCGTTAAATGATGTAGGGTTATTTAATATGTATCTGCAGCAGGCAGGCGGCTCT